>CANQGC010000130.1 GCA_947600345.1 uncultured Clostridia bacterium | reverse complement strand
GGGGAGAATCCAAGGAGGGAACGGGGGACGCTTGACGTCCCCCATCTCTCCTTGGGCCGCCGGCAGGCGCCCCTGCCCGCAGGCGGTCAGCGACGGCCCGCAGGGCCGTTGCTGAAGGGAATCCCCAGTGGGGATTCCCAAGCCCATGCCGCAAGGCGGCATCGCCGTGAGGCGCAAACACCACGCCGTGAGGCGTCCACGCGCCCGAAAAGGGCGCAACCGGGCAGGGGTTCGAAAGGGCCCACCCTTGCAAAAAAATTCTACCCTTCCTTTTTTCTTTTGGTCGTGGTATAATAGATTGAAATTGACCCGAGGGGGAGGCCGGTATTATGGAGCAGCTGAAGGATTTCCGCGAGGAACAGGCGTACACCGCCAAGGTGCAGCAGCTGATGCTCGCGCTCATCGAACAGGCGGACAGGATCTCCGGGAGTCACTCGGAATCCATACGCGCGATCATCGCCGACGCCTGGGAGGAGCTGCGCGTGCGGCCCACCCAGCTATCGGTGCAGGATCTGGAGCAGCTCTCGGTGGAGGTGGACCGCTTCGCCGCGCGCAGGGAGTTCACCATGGAGATGGCCGAGCGCTACCGCAGGATGCTGATGAATCCCTTCTTCGCCCGCGTGGACTTCATCGAGGAGGGCAGCGACCAGCTGGAGAAGATCGTCATCGGCCTCTATAGCCTGGAGGACGAGGGCGGAAACCTGCTGGTGCACGACTGGCGCGCGCCGGTGTGCAGCCTCTACTATGACTCCATGCCCGGCGACGTGTCCTACCAGAGCCCCTCGGGCACCATCGTGGGCAGGATGACCCTCAAGCGCCAGTACCGCATGGAGAACGGCCAGCTCAAGTACTACGTGGACACCCAGCTCTCCATCGACGACGGCCTGCTGCTGGACATCCTCTCCGGCGCGACCAGCCGCCACATGCGCAACATCGTGGCCACGATCCAGGCCGAGCAGAACGCCGCCATCCGCTCCGACGACGCGCCGGTGGTCTGCGTGGTCGGCGGCGCCGGAAGCGGCAAGACCAGCGTGGCCATGCACCGCGCCGCATACCTGATGTACCGCAGAAGAAACCTGCTCGACGCCAGCAAGATCCAGATCATCTCCCCCAGCACCGCGTTCTCCGAGTACGTGAGCAACGTGCTGCCCGAGCTGGGCGAGGAGAACATCCGCGCCCGCACCATGCGCGAGCTGCTGGAGCAGATCCTCGGCCGCAAGCTCGAGAGCCAGGTACGCCAGATGGAGAAGCTGCTGCTGGGCGGCGACGAACTGCGCAGCGCCTCCGTGAGATATAAGACCGGGCTGGACTTCCTGCGCAGCCTGCGCCGCAGCGCCGAGGGCTTCGCCAACTTCGGCCCGGACTTCGGCGACGTCCGCCTGGACGGCCAGCTGCTGATCCGCCGGGACGAGCTGCGGCGGATGTATAAGAACGAATTCTCGCTGCTCACCCCCGCCCAGCGCGTGGAGCGCATGCGCGCCACGCTCGACACCCGCATGGCCAGCTGGGAGGAGAAGCTCATCAAGCAGTACGAGAAGAGCTACGGCGAGAAGTACTCCGGCCGGGAGCTGACCTTCGTATCCCGCATGGCGGCGTCCCAGCAGCTCCAGCCGGTGCGCGCCCAGCTCAAGAAGCTGATGAACGTCAACGCCTGGAGCCTGGAGCGCGACGCGCTGCGCGGCGCGCCAAAGGAGCTCGCCACGGCGCTGTACGAGAACCGGGACGCCGGCCTCCTCTGGTGGGAGGACGCCGTGGCCCAGGCCTTCCTGCTGGTGGAGCTGGGCTTTGTGAACCCCGATAAGAGCGTCTATCACCTGCTGGTGGACGAGTGCCAGGACTATAGCGAGACGGAGCTCGCGCTGCTGCACGCCTACTTCCCGAACGCGCGTGTGACGCTGCTGGGCGATCCCATGCAGCGCACCTGCCCCGGCATGGCGCCCTGTATGCCGGAGAACTGGGGCGAGTGCTTCGGCTACCCCGACGCCCCGCTATTCCGGCTGACCCGCTGCTATCGCTCCACGCTGCCGATCACCAGGCTGTGCAACGCGCTGCTGCCCGGCGGCGACCGGCTGAACCCCTTCGGCCGGGAGGGCGAGATGCCCACGGTAGCGCAGTATTCCGAGCAGCTGCTGAAGGACACGCTCGCCCGCTTCCGCGCCGAGGGCCACGGCTCCATCGCGGTCATCACCCGCACCCAGGCCCAGGCGGACTCGCTGTCGACCAAGCTGGAGAATGTGTACCGGCTGGACGGCGGTGAGGAGGATTTGAACTACGAGAGCACCGATAATGTGGTCGGATGCTACCACTTGGTCAAGGGTATGGAGTTCGACGCCGTGATCGTGGTCTGGCCCGAAGCGGAGCTGACCGATGGCGAGCGGCGCAGACTGTACACCGCCTGCTCCCGCGCGCTGCACTCCGTGGCGCTGCTGGCCGGAGGTAAGCTCATCCGCGAACTGGGCATCGTGCTGTAAGGCGAAGAACCCAAGGAAAAGGCGCGGCCCCAGAAGGGAGAATCCAAGGAACCTCAGGTTCCTTGGCAGGAATTCTCAAGGGACAGCGTCCCTTGAGCAGGTCTGGGCAGCGCCCAGCGTAACCCCTGAGGCTGCGCATAGAAGGCAGTTGCGGCTCGAGGCACAAGGCCACGCTCCCCAGCGGCCCGCGGTACCCAATCCCAGCCCGGCAATGCGCACCAGCGCCCCGCCGTAACCAATCCGCGGGCCGCCGCGGCGCGGAGTTGAATTGGGAAGCCTCCCGGCTTCCCAATTCAAGGCAGCCGCCACTAACTCTCATCCCTCGCCACGCCCACCCCCCAACGCTTCGCCAAACCGGCAACCGCAGAGGTACCCCCAATGAAACAATACATCGTAGACGCATTTACCAACAAACCGTTCGCGGGCAATCCGGCCGCCGTCTGCGTCATGGAAAGCTGGCCCTCCGAAGAATCCATGATGAAGCTGGCAATGGAGAACAATCTGTCGGAGACCGCCTTTATCGTAAAGGAAGAGAGCGGCTATCACCTGCGCTGGTTTACACCGGGAACGGAGGTTGAGCTGTGCGGTCACGCGACGCTGGCATCATCGTTTGTGATCCTCAACTTCTACGAACCGGAGCGCAGCGAAGTAAGATTCAACACGCTCAGCGGCGAGCTGACAATCCGCCGCAGGGGAAGCCTGTACGAAATGGATTTTCCCACCTACGAGCTGAAGGAAATCCCGGTCACGGACGCAATGGAAAGGGCGTTTGGAGCGCGCCCGATCCAAGCGGTGCTTGGCCTCGATCTGGTCTGCGTCTTTGATTCCGAAGACACTGTTCGAAATATGAACCCGGATCAGACGCTCCTGACCGACATCGAGGGACGAATTCAGAATGCCACCGCGCGCGGAACCGAAACCGACTGCGTGTCCCGCAGCTTCTGCCCAAAGCTGAGCATCGCGGAAGATCCCGTCTGCGGTTCGGCGCATTGTCAGATCGCCGCGTTCTGGGCTAAGCAGCTGAACAAAGCGGAAATCTATGCCTATCAGGCATCAAAGCGCGGCGGCTATCTGCATTGCAGAATGGAAGAAAACAACCGCATCACCATCAGCGGAGAGGCCGCCTTGGTAGCGGTCTCTGAAGTTGTTGCCGAGTTGTAGACGCGCGGTTGGCGGGAGGCGGACGAATTAAGGCTTGCCAGCGAGCGCAGCAACGGAGGGAAGCGGAGAGCGAACGCCGTCCCTTCCCCGACGTCCCCCAACGCTGCGGGCTCCAGCCCGCAGCCCCACGGCCGCCGCGGCGCGCAACCGCGGCGCAACGAAACCTTCGCAATACGAACTACCCCCGGTAACCCCCGTGACCCAAAAACCAAAGGCTACAGAGGGCCGGTATTGTCGGCCCGATAACCGAACGTTCCGCAAGGAGTACTAACGCCAGCCCCGGGTCCAGGGCCGCAGCCCTGGTCAGGAAGGGGAGGGGAGAATCCAAGGAGGGAACGGGGAGCGCTTGACGCTCCCCATCTCTCCTTGGGCCGCCGGCAGGCGCCCCTGCCGTGAGGCAGCAGCAGCGGCCCGCAGGGCCGTTGCTGACCGGAATCCCCAGTGGGGATTCCGATCCCCCTGCGCAGCGCTTCGCGCCTGCGCCCCGCCAAAACGAATTATCGCTTTGGCCCAGCGCCAGCGTGCAAGCGCAGCGCTTTATAGAGTTAGTGGCGGCTGCCTTGAATTGGCAAGCCTGCCGGCTTGCCAATTCAACTCCGCGCCGCGGCGGCCCGCGGTATGGGGACGGCGAGACGGTGGTTCGCATTACCGAAGCTATGGCTGAATACCGCGGGCCGCTGGGAGCGCTGCCTTTGCTCTTAAGCCGCGGCCGCCTGCTGGGCGCAGCCTATGGGGCTACGCTGGGCTCCGCCCAGACCCGTTCGGGCGCTGCCCGGACCTGCTTAAGGGACGCTGTCCCTTAAGAATTCCTGCCAAGGAACCTGAGGTTCCTTGGATTCTCCCTTCTGGGGCTACGGGGGAACTTTGGAGCCTACTTTATGCGGGCTTGCCCGCTGGAAAAGAGGGATCAATTGTGAGAGCGGCGATCATTGGCGGCGGCGCCGCCGGACTATTCGCTGCCTGCGCCCTGGCAAGAGCAGGGCTACAAGTAACCATCTACGAAAAGCAGGACCGCGTCGGCCGCAAGCTCCTCGCTACCGGCAACGGCCGCTGCAACCTGACCAACCTCAACGCCGCACCCGGCCACTACCGCGGCGATCCCCGCTTCGTCGGCGCCGCCCTGCGCGTACTCCCCCCTAAGGGCGCCATGGAGCGCTTCGCGGAGCTCGGCGTGCTCTGCGTCAGCGATGATGAGGGCCGCGTCTATCCCGCCAGCAACCAGGCCGCCGGCGTGCTGGACGCCCTGCGGCTGCGCGCCGTGGAGCTCGGCTGCGAGATTATCACCGGCTTCCAGGTCGCAAAGCTCTTCCGCCGGGGCCGGAGCCTGCGCATCTGCTCCGAAGGCGGCCGCACTGCCGCGGCGGACTTCGCCGTCCTCGCCACGGGCGGACTCGCCGCGCCCAAGCTGGGCGGCTGCGGCGACGGCTATGTGCTGCTGGAGGCCCTGGGCCATAAGATCGCGCCCAGGCTGCCCGCCATCGCGCCTGTCCGCACCGATCCCGCCGCCGTGCGCGGACTCAAGGGCATCCGCATGCGCGGCGTGGTCGAGCTGCTCTGCGGCCGGGAGAAGCTGCGCCGGGAGGTGGGCGAGATCCTCTTCGGCGACGGCACGGTGTCTGGCATCGCCGCAATGCAGCTGGCGCGGCCGCTGAACCTGGCGCTGCGGGAGAATAAGCGCTGCGTGCTCCGGCTGAACTTCCTGCCGGGCGAGGGCCCGGAGATGATCGACCGGCTGGCGGAGCTGCTGCCGGAGCGCATGATGGAGGACTTCCTGAGCGGGCTGACGCCGAAGCGCCTGGGCCAGGCGCTGGTGAAGGCGGCGGGCGTGGGCAAGCTGACGAAGAAGGCATCGGAGCTCAGCGCGGAGGAGCGCCGGGCGATCTACGACCGGCTGACGGGCTGGACGCTCCCGGCCAGCGGCACGCTGGGCTTTGACCAGGCGCAGGTGACCTGCGGTGGCGCGGAGCTGAGCGGGTTCGACCCGGACACGCTGGAATCGAAGCTGACGCCGAACCTGTTCGCCGTGGGCGAGGTGCTGGACGTGGACGGCGACTGTGGCGGCTATAACCTCCACTGGGCCTGGGCATCGGCCGAGCTTGCAGCGCGCGAAATCCTCAGGCGCGCCATAAAATAGCGCACCATCCAGCGCAGAATCCTCGGCCTCCAGCGTGCCCCCCAGAAGGGAGAATCCAAGGAACCTCAGGTTCCTTGGCAGGAATTCTTAAGGGACAGCGTCCCTTAAGCAGGTCCGGGCAGCGCCCGAACGGGTTTGGGCGGAGCCCAGCGTCTCCCCAGCGACCCGCGGTACCAAATCCAGGCCCGGTCCAAGCGCACAAACGCCCCATCGTCCCCATACCGCGGGCCGCCGCGGCGCAGAGTTGAATTGGCAAGCCAGAAGGCTTGCCAATTCAAGGCAGCCGCCACTAACTCTCCAAAACGCCACGACCGCCCACCTACCCAACCACCCCCAAGGAGCCCCACCCATGAACAAAACCCCTCTCATCAAATACCTCTGCGCCCTGCTGCTGTTCGGCCTAAACGGCATCGTCGCCAGCAACATCGCCCTCGACAGCTACGAGATCGTCTTCCTCCGAACGATGATCGGCAGCATCCTCCTGATCGCGCTGTTCCTGCTGGGGAAGAATAAGTTCCACCTCAAGGGCCACGGAAGGGACGCGCTGCTCATAACGCTCTCCGGCATCGCGATGGGAACCAGCTGGATGTTCCTCTACGAGGCCTACCAGCAGATCGGCGTCAGCTTCGCGTCGCTGCTGTACTACTGCGGCCCGGTCATCGTGATGATCCTGTCGCCGCTGCTGTTTCAGGAGCGGCTGACCCGGCCCAAGGTCGCGGGCTTCGCCATCGTGCTGGCCGGCATACTGCTCGTCAACGGCAAGCTGGCGGGCGCGGGCAACCGCTGGGGGCTGTTCTGCGGCGCGATGTCGGCGGTCATGTACGCCTTCATGGTGACGCTGAACCGCAAGTCCGAGCGCATCACCGGCCTGGAGAACTCGGTGATCCAGCTGACGGTCAGCTTCCTGACGGTCGCGGTCTTTGTCGGGTTCAAGCAGGCGTTCGTCATCCACGTCCCGAGCGGGGCGTGGGGCTGGATCCTCGTTCTCGGCATCGTCAATACCGGCATCGGCTGCTACCTGTACTTCTCCCCGCTGGCGAAACTGCCGGTGCAGACGGTCGCCATCTGCGGCTACCTCGAACCGCTCTCCGCCGTAGTCTTCGCCGTGCTGCTGCTCGGGGAGAGGATGACGGCGCTCCAGATCGTCGGCGCAGTCTGCATCATCGGCGGCGCGATGATCGGAGAGCTCGTGCAGGAGGGGAGAAGGTAGGGGGGAGGGGGCGGAAGCCCCCACCGTAGCCCTAAACCGTAACCCATACCAGCAGGGGTCCGGGGGCGCAGCCCCAGAACAACGAAACCTCACGACGCGGGGGTCGAGGTCCCCGCGTAACCAAACCTTCGCAGCTGAACTACCCTCGGTTCCTCCCCGGGTCCAGGGCCGCAGCCCTGGTCAGGAAAGGGAGGGGAGAATCCAAGGAGGGAACGGGGAGCGCTTGACGCTCCCCATCTCTCCTTGGGCCGCCGGCAGGCGCCCCTGCCGTGAGGCAGCAGCGGAAACCCGCAAGGGTTTTCGCTGTAGGGAATCTCCAGTGGAGATTCCCAAACCCACGCCGTGAGGCGTCCACGTGCCCGGCAGGGCACCTTTGCCGCCGTGAGGCGGAACCCATGCAGCGACGGCGCAAAGCGCCGCCGCTGACCGGAATCCCCAGTGGGGATTCCGACCCCCCTGCGCAGCGCTTCGCGCCTGCGCATCATATAGAAGAACAAAGCATCGCTTTGGCGACGCGCCAGCGTGCAAGCGCAGCGCTATTATAGAGTTAGTGGCGGCTGCCTTGAATTGACAAGCCTCCCGGCTTGCCAATTCAACTCCGCGCCGCGGCGGCCCGCGGTATGGAGGCGATGGAGCGCTGGTGCGCATTGCCAAAGCTGTGATTGGATACCGCGGGCCGCAGGGGAGCGAAGCCGCTGTGCGCAGACCGCAGCCGCCTGCTGGGCGCAGCCTATGGGGTTACGCTGGGCTCCGCCCAGACCTGCTTAAGGGACTCTGTCCCTTAAGAATTCCTGCCAAGGAACCTGAGGTTCCTTG
>CANQGC010000129.1 GCA_947600345.1 uncultured Clostridia bacterium | reverse complement strand
CCGCGCGCTCCACAAGACCATTGGCTTGCGCGACGCCCTGGCCATGGGCTGCATGCAGGCGGTGGCCATATTGCCGGGCCTGTCCCGCTCGGGCAGCACCATCTCCGGCGGCGTGGCCTCGGGCCTGTCCCGCAAGCGCGCGGCGGACTTCTCGTTCCTGATGTCCATCCCGGCCATCCTCGGCTCGGCGGTGCTCGATCTGAAGGACGTGATCTTCGACGGCGCGGGCGGTGCCATCTCGCCGCTGCCCACCATACTGGGCGTGCTGGCGGCGGCGGTGTTCGGGCTGATCGCCATCAAGGGCTTCCTGGCGCTGATCCGCAAGGTGAGCCTGAACGTGTTCGCCATCTACACCTTCGTGCTGGGCACGATCCTGCTGCTGAACAACTTCGTGTTCCACTGGATCGCGTTCTGAGCGCGCTTCCGTTCGGAGGGCCCCCGCCCTCCGAATTTTCTTTGCCTCCGTTTGCCACAATTTCGACAATTTTCTTACATCCTTCACCCGTTGAATACTATTTACCATTTTATTGATCCCGTGCGCGCATAATGGTCTGCGGGGTACTAAACAGTATTCAACAAAGGATGATGGGGATGTTCAAGATCAAGGCTCCGGACGGCAGAAACAACCTGTGCGGGGAGCGCATCGCATCGCTTCGCAAGGAGCGCAAGCTCTCCCAGCGCAAGCTATCCTATCGGATGCAGGTGCTCGGCTACGACGTGGACAACCATTTTATCCGCCGCGTGGAGAACGGCCAGCGCTTCGTGACCGACATCGACCTGATGATCTTCTGTCAGGCGCTCGACGTTCCCCTCTCCGAGATCCTGGACTTCGAAGGGACGCCAAAGGAATCCATCGCCGTAAATAACCAATAATTTTCTTTTTAACAATTATTAATTTCGATAAAATACGCATAAACGTCGAAAGCGGAAAAGCTTTTCCTGTTTTATTGCCAGGAAATCCTCTATGCTTAACGTGTAAGGGGAGTCGCAAAATGAGCGGTTTGGACCGGGAAAAGCTCAAGGCAACGCGCAGACAACTCAATCTCAGCCAGGAGAAGCTCGCGGAGCGCGCCGGTGTCTCGGATCGAACCATACGCTACATCGAAAATGAAAAAACCGACCCCCAGTCGGCAACGCTGCACAGGCTGTGTGAATGTCTGAATCTCTCAGTGGATCGTGTGCTCATCAGTCAGAATGGAGATGAAAAGGATGTCTAGAGAGATGATGGCCTCCAACTTCATGGAGGCGCTGCTGCGTGCCGCGCTGATCATGGCCGACCGCCGCCGTGAACAGCCGGTCAACGAGATTCGAATTGTGGCCTGCGAGACGCGTGGCGCATGCCGCCAGCTTCGCCCCAGGTGTCGGATCACCATGGAGCCCATCTCTCAGGTCCCTCCCAGCGAGCGCGTGCAGATCGTCTACCCCGAGACGAACCAGAGCGCGTCCTAGCGGCCCTCGTTCCTCCAAGCCTCCGCGCAAGAATCCGGAAACCGCAGAATGCCGCCCGCAGATGCCGCGGCACAAGTTTTGCGCACCCCTCGCGCAGTCCCGGCGGAGGGCCCAAGAATCCTTCTCAAATTTAACATTTCAAACTTGTTTTCCACCGCCCGCCTGTGTTACAATAGCTGATGGACAAATTTTCTATGTCCAAATCGCACCCGTCCGGATTCGTGCGGCGGTTGGCTCCGGTGGAGCTTCCACTGGGGTTGCCGCTCGGAGAGGAAGGCCGGGGAGGTTAAAACGAGAAGGAGGAACCCCTAATGGCAGTTATTTCCATGAAGCAGCTGCTGGAGGCCGGCGTGCACTTCGGCCACCAGACCCGCCGCTGGAACCCGAAGATGGCTCCGTACATCTTCACCGAGCGCAACGGCATCTACATCATCGACCTGCAGAAGACCGTCCGCAAGATCGACGAGGCCTACATGTTCGTTCGCGACCTGGCGCTGGAGGGCAAGTCCCTGCTGTTCGTCGGCACGAAGAAGCAGGCCCAGGAGTCCATCGAGGCCGAGGCGAAGAGGTGCGGCATGTACTTCGTCAACAACCGCTGGCTGGGCGGCACGCTGACCAACTTCCGCACCATCCAGACCCGCATCAAGAAGCTCAACGAGATCGACAAGATGGAGAAGGACGGCCAGTTTGAGGTGCTGCCCAAGAAGGAAGTCATCAAGCTGTGCGCCGAGCGCGACAAGCTGCTCAAGAACCTGGGCGGCATCCGCGAGATGAAGAAGCTCCCCGGCGCGCTGTTCATCGTCGACCCGCGCAAGGAGCGCATCGCCGTGCAGGAGGCCCGCATCCTGGGCATCCCGATCGTGGCTATCGTCGACACCAACTGCGATCCGGACGAGATCGACTACGTGATCCCCGGCAACGACGACGCCATCCGCGCGGTCAAGCTGATCGCCGGCAAGCTGGCCGACGCCGTGCTCGAGGGCAAGCAGGGCGAGCAGACCGAGGACGCCGAGGCAGCTCCCGCTCCCGAGGCTCAGGCCGCTGAATAATCATTTGAAGAATATCCGATTTGGAGGAGATAACCATGGCTGAGATTTCCGCAAAGATCGTTATGGAGCTGCGCGGCCGCACGGGCGCCGGCATGATGGACTGCAAGAAGGCGCTGGCGGCTTCCGACGGCGACATGGACAAGGCGATCGACTACCTGCGCGAGAAGGGCCTGGCGGCCGCCGCGAAGAAGCAGAGCCGCATCGCGGCCGAGGGCGTCGTGGGCGCGTTCATCTGCGACAAGTGCGGCAGCGGCGCGCTGGTCGAGGTCAACTGCGAGACCGACTTCGTCGCCAACACCCCCGAGTTCAAGGAGATGGTGCAGACCATCGCCAAGACCATCATGGCCGAGAACCCGTCCGACGTGGACGCGCTGCTCAACTGCACCGCCAAGGGCCTGGACATGACCGTGTCCGCCCTGATCACCGAGAAGACCGCCAAGATCGGCGAGAAGATCACCGTGCGCCGCTTCGCCCGCTACGACGGCAGCGAGGGCATCGTGGATTCCTACATCCACATGGGCGGCAAGGTGGGCGTGCTGGTGCTGGCCCAGGGCGAGAAGACCGACACCGTGAAGGAAGTGCTGCACGACGTGGCGCTGCAGATCGCGGCCGCCTCCCCCGTCGCTCCCGAGTACGTGACCCGCGACCAGGTTCGCGCCGATCACCTGGAGCACGAGAAGGAGATCCTGATCGCTCAGGCCCGCAACGAGGGCAAGCCCGAGAAGATCATCGAGAAGATGGTCCAGGGCCGCATCAACAAGTTCTACCAGGAGGTCTGCCTGATGGAGCAGATCTTCGTCAAGGACAGCGACCTGACCGTCGAGAAGATGATCCAGAAGAAGGCCCCCGGCACGAAGATCCTCGCCTTCACCCGCTACAAGATGGGCGACGGCCTGGAGAAGAAGGTCAACGACCTGGCCGCGGAAGTTGCCGAACAAACTAAAATGAAGGGTTAATCCCGAATACGAAGGGGACGTTTTCAAACGTCCCCTTTTTCAGTAAGGAGAGGGATCATGTACAAGCGCATTATACTGAAGCTCAGCGGGGAGACGCTGGCGCCGGAGAGGATTGAGGCCGGGCACAGCGGAAGCGTGACCTTCGACCCCGCGCGGGTGGACCGGGCGGCGGCGGCGATCATCGAGCTGACCAAGCTCGGCGTCCAGGTGGGCGTGGTCATGGGCGGCGGCAACATCTGGCGCGGCCGCTTCACCGACGCCATGGACCCGGTGCAGGCCGACCAGATGGGCATGCTCGCCACCGTCATCAACGCGCTGGCCGTGCAGGAGGCCATCCAGCGCGCCGGCCACAGGGCCGTGGTCTACACCGCCCAGGAGATGACTCGCTTCGCCGAGCTCTACCGGGCCGACCGGGCCATCGCCAGCATGGAGGGCGGCGCGGTGGTGCTGCTGGCGGGCGGCACGGGCAACCCCTTCTTCACCACCGACACCGGCGCGGCGCTGCGCGCGGCAGAGCTCAAGGCCGACGCGGTGTTCAAGGGCACGACGGTGGACGGCGTGTACGACTCCGACCCCCGCAAGAACCCGAACGCCCAGTTCATCGCCGAGGCCACCTACGACGAAGTGATCGAGCGCGGCCTGAAGGTGATGGACATCTCCGCCTTCCAGCTCTGCAAGGAGCAGGGCGTGCCCGAGATCCGCGTGTTCAACATGGACGACCTGAATAACGTGCTGCGCGTCGCGAAGGACGAGAAGCTCGGAACTGTGGTGCACGCCTAGGGCAGCAGGCGGCAGCAGAAGGGAGAATCCAAGGAACCTCAGGTTCCTTGGCAGGAATTCTCAAGGGACAGAGTCCCTTGAGCAGGTCTGGGCAGCGCCCAGCGTAACCCCAGGCGGCTGCGCTTTGCAGGTGGCTGCGGTTTGCGGATAAAGGCAGCGCCCACAGGCGGCCCGCGGCAGCAATCCAATGCTGCGGTAAATCGCACCAACGCTCCACCGTAGCCATACCGCGGGCCGCCAGCGGCGATTTTTTGGCGGAGGGGGAATCCCCACCGGGGATTCCCCCTCCGCCAAAAGAGTCCGCCACTAACTCTCGTCCCCTTCCAACCCAAGCATCCTTCCGATCTCCGCATGATTGTACGTCACCGGATTCGCCTCAAACTCCGCCTTCGCGCGATCGTAAGCCTGAATATCAAGCTCATCCTCGATCTTATCCGAAACGACGCTCCTTATGAAATCCTCCACGCTCAACCCGCGCCGCCCGGCAAACTCCCGCACCAGCGCGACTTCCAACTCCATCCCCTCCCCTTCCATCGACAGCATATCCCCAATCCCGGCAAAAGCCAACCCCGACGAACCATTCATCCGCCGGGGGCTTCGCTTCTCCTGGGCATCCTAACTTGACAGATCGTCCCCCTCCGCCGCGCCGTAGTCGGGCTCATCGGTGGGTTCGGGCTTGTCGGGGTTGTGGATGGGCTCGAGAGTCAGGGCCTCGTCCAGCAGGTAATTCTTTGAGAGGATTTCGCCGTCCTCCGCTGTCTCGTACTCCACCGGCGCCAGCAGCAGCTGCGGCAGGTCGTCCAGCGGGATGACGCCTCGCAGCTCGCCGTCGATGGCGATGATCTCCCTATCCTCCTCGTCGCTGGTGAGGTCGCGGCCGTACATGGTGAAATCCTCCTCCCCCGCCAGCGGGCTTCCGTCCGGGCGCAGCAGCTCGTAGTAGCGCGCGATGGGCTCGTCCTCCAGCGGATCGCCGGACGCTTCATCGTCGCAGATGATCAGGTTGCCGTCGCCGTCCTTGCGGATGTAGCCCCTGTGCTCATCGCGGCGGACGATCAGATCGCCGTCCTTGCGGATGTAGCCCTTGTACTTCGCGACGAAGTGCGTCAGGTGGAAGTCGGTGATCACCACGGTGTAGCCGTCCATCGGATATTCATGCTGCACCAAGTCGTTGTAGACGGTGTCTTGCGCCCCGGAGGAATCCAGCGGGACGGTGAGCTCGCGCTCGGCGACGAGCTCAACCAGGCCCGTGGAGGCGATGTCCTCGGCGGTAAACGCCAGCTCGGGGGGAACGGACGACTCGTTGAACTCCGGCGTAACCTCTATGCCGTACTCCGAGAACTCCGGGAACAGCGCCGCCACCTCGGGAAGGTCGCTCAGAATCACGCTCGGCTGCGCGTCGTCCTCCTGATAGTAGAGCACATCTGAATTGGGCAGCCGCATGGGCTTGTTTGAGCCGTCCACCCAACCCGTCTTGGCAACATAGGCGTCCCAGTCCGCCACACCCTCGATGGGGCGATTCGCGCGGAAGAACGCCACCCGCAGGCGCAGCGCGTTGTCCGTGCGCTCCTTCAGCGCGGGATCGGCGTGCAATTCCTTCAGCATCCCGGAGGTGGCGGCTTCGAACTTCCCGCCGATGGGATAGGCGATGGAATTCTCCCAAAACATTTCATCCAGGTAGCCATCCGCGCCGAAGTCCATCCGCCGCCCGTTGAGCTCGGGCACGTAGATGCCGTACAGGTAGCTCTCGCCGTCGTCCGGCACGGACACCGCGAAGGAGACGTAGATCTGGTCGTCCTCCCACACCACCTCGTCCACGGTGAAGCCGAAGCCGTCCCCGGCGTCCGCCACGTGCACGTCCTGCACCTGGGCGGCGATGGTCTCGTCGCCCTGCTCCTCCAGCTTCGTTCGGAGCAAATTTCCCCGCACCACGGCTACCGCCGTGGCCGTCAGCGCCAATATCAGCGCCGCCGCCAGCGCGACGGCCAGCCTGCGGCTCATCCGCAGCGGCGCGCGCCGCTTTTCATGATTCTCATTGCGCATTTCCGCTTCCATCCTCTCCTCGATCCTTCGGCGAAGGTTGGGGTCGGGCTGTACGGCGTCGAACCTGCGCCGGTACGCATCCTTTAACTTCACGGTCTCTCCTCCCCTTCGTCGAGCAGTTTCCTGAGCTTCCTGCGCGCCCGGCTCAGTCGCTCCCGCACGGTGGCGGGGCGAATGCCCAGGGCACCTGCGATTTCCTCGGCGGACATGTCCTCGTAGTAAAAGAGGTGGATCGCCGCGCGCTGATCCGGATTCAGCGCTTCCAGGGCGGCATCCAGGCGGTCGTCGGACTCGGGCGCGTCCGGCTGGGCCGCGAGCCAGCTCTCGTCCAGCGGCTGCGTCCTGCGCCGCCAGGGGCTTCGGAACAGGCTCGCGCACTCGTTCACCGTCACGCGAATCAGCCAGTGCTTCAGGTGCGCTTCGCTCTCGATCTCCCCAGCGTGGCGGCAGAGCTTCAGCATGACCTCCTGCGCCACGTCCTCGGCGTCCTGCTTCGAGCGGGTGCGGGCGAAGGCCAGCCGGTAGACCGTGTCCAGGTAGCTCTCCAACGCAAGCCGCGTCCAGTCGTTCGCGCGCGTCGAACGTTTTTGCACCGCTCTCACCCCCTTCACCCGAAATACGCCGCGGGGCTTGGAATTGTAACGCCAAATCGCGATTTCTCCAAAAAGAATTCTCCCCGCAGCGCGGGGAGAATGTCGGGCGGCTGGCTCACTCCACCGCCGCCCGGAATAGCTCCGGTCGGTAGTCCTCGCCGCCGGCCAGGGAATTGTACTCCATATAGTAGTAGCGCTTCAGCGCCTCCTGGGCGGCGTCCCCGGGATCAAAGCTTCCCGCGTTGCCCGCCGCGTCGACGAATTCGCCGTCGGGGAGGCGAACCGGATCGGCGGCCTGGGCGTCCAGCACGGCCCGATAGTAGGGCGAGAGCGGCAGGCCCGCCGCCTCCAGCACCATCGGCCCGAGGTCCACCATGGCAGCCTGCCCGGCGTCCGGCAGCTCCGCGCCGAAGTTCGACCAGAGCACGTAGGGCACCCTGCGCTTGTTCCGCTCCACCTCCGCCTCCGAGCCGGTTTCGCTCCGGGCGGGAAGCTCGTTGATGAACGACGGCGCGTGGTCGCCCACCATGCAGACGATCACCGGGCGCTCGGACTCGGCGAAGTAGTCCGCGAGCTGCCGGAAGGCCTCGGCGGACATGGAGACGCTGGTAATGTACTCGTCCACGTCGTCGGTGAGCTCGCCGAAGTCGGTGCGGCTGTGCACGGTGTCCAGTTCGGCATCGTTCTGCTCGTAGCCGCCGTGGTTCTGGTAGGTCAGCAGGTACAGGAAGCGCGGACCTTCGCCGCCCGCCTCGTACTGGTCGATCAGGTCCTGATAGTTGTCCCAGTCCAGCCAGTCACGGTTGCCGTAGGCGGAGTGGCGGACGAACATGTCCGGGCCGAGCAGCACGTGGTCGAAGCCCAGCTGGGGATAGCCGATGCCCCGGGAGTAGCCCTTGGGCGAGCCGCAGTGCATGCCCCAGCTCTCGTAGCCGAAGCCCTCCAGGT
>CANQGC010000128.1 GCA_947600345.1 uncultured Clostridia bacterium | reverse complement strand
GCGAGCTGAGCTTCATCGAGGGCAAGACCTCCGGTACGGCGCTCGTCACCGTGCACAGCTACAACGACTTCAGCGACACCATGCTCGTCGTGCTCGGCAACGGCAAGACCGAGGGCGGCTCTGGTGAGAACCCGCCGACGCCGCCGGTTGAGCAGCGCGTTCCGAATTCCATCGAGCTGTACATCAACGGCCAGAAGATCACGGACAGCAACCGCACGCTGAGGGACGTGAAGGAGAAGCAGACCATCACCCCGACCGTCTACGTCAGGGATGCGCTGGGCGTGCTGATCCCGGATGCGGAGATCGAGTGGACCGTGTCCTCCACGGCGAACGCTACGGTCGACCCGGCGACGGGCGTGCTGACCGCAGTGAAGACCACGAAGGACAAGCACAACAACGAGGATACGCCTGTGACCGTTACGGCCACCGTAAAGGGCACCGACAAGTCCGAGTCCTACTCCGTGTACATCACGGCCATCATGTCCGAGCAGCACTTCGGCCTGAAAAAGGGCACCCAGGAGCTGGCGGATGAGATGACCATCATCAACAAGACCACCGAAGAGGATCTGACCTTCTTCATCGAGGACAATCTGCTGACTGCTGACGAGAAGAGCGACGCTACTTTCAACTGGAAGGTCGAAAGTGGAAATTCGACGATCTTGAGCATTGGCGGTTCCACGAAGAGTGGTAACCATAGCGCGATTGCAAACTCGAACATCGATCTCGAGGCCAAGAAGGAAGGCACGGCTGACCTGCTGATCACCGTGACGACCGGCGCTGGCGAGACGAAGCAGACCTGGACCAAGACCATCAAGGTCACGGTTTCGGCGCTGCCGAAGTCCGATGACATCGGGTTCACGTCTGAGGTTCCGATTGTGGATGGCGTCATGACTCTGGCAGCCGGCGAATCCGCCGACGTCACGGTCACGCTGCCGGAATCCTACGGTGCAAACCCGACGCTTGATGCGAAGGGCTACAAGACCAACACAGCCGATGCTGACGACGACATTGACACTAACGAAGAAGGCTCTATCGGCAAGGTGGCCCGCAACAATAACGCGACGGTTAAGAATACCTTCACGGTTACCGCTGGCAGCACCACTGGTGCAAAGGCGTTCCGCGTGGTTGCCACTGCGTTCGACCAGCCCGATATCACCAAGGAGTTCACCGTTAAGGTTGTGGCTGCTGCTACGACGATGGATCACGTAGTGGTCAAGTCTACGCCCGAAGCGAAGATCGAGACCAAGGCTGCGAAGATCTACGCTGGCGTCGGTGAGACCGTTAACCTGAGCGTTGAACTGGCCGAGGATTACTACTGGAGCCAGGGCCTGCAGTGGAAGAAGGGCGCGACTGCCGCGACCGGAACTACCACTGAAGAGACCACCGGATTCAACCCGACCGTTGACACGCAGGAAGCTGGCAAGGCGGTTGTATCGTCCGCTTACCCGGGCACTGTGGAACTGACCATCGTGCGCAAGGATGCCGTATTGACTGGCACTGCCGCAGAAATCATCCAAAGTGGCACTGTGAACAAAACGTACACCGTCGTCTTCCTGCCGCTTCCGACTGCGGATGCGAAGGGTGCTCCGACCATCACGTATCAGTTCAAGGATGGCGAGAAGGTCAAGGAGGATGCCGACACGAACCCGACCAATGCTTCGAAGCCGAAGACCGGCACGACCGATGAGACCATCATACTGGGCGAAGGCGAGCGTCTGAGCCTGACTGTGGACTTTGGCGGTGCCGCTGCTCCGACGGCTTACACCAACAACGTTGTCTGGAGCGACTCTACGGATGGCGCGAACATCAGCTATGGCGTGGCGAACAAGACCGGGCGGACGATGGACATCTTCGGCAAGGCGGCGTTCACCGCAGGCCAGCAGTACATGTCCCTCTACGCGAAGACCGAGTCTGGCGTCCAGCTGGGCGAGCTGCACATCAAAGTCGTAGCGAAGCCCACGGACATCAGCCTGAAGTCCACCGACGAGAACGGCACTGCTACCAACAACTTCGTGTCTGCCATCAAGCAGCAGGAGTACACTGGCAAGCTCTACTACGTCAAGGCGGACATCGGCACGAACACCTCCTCGACGCTCGAGATGAGCTGCCCGATCAACGGCGTGGAGATCAAGCGCGTTGAGGATGTACCCAACAAGAATACCTGGAGTATCTCCTTCGAAAAGCTTGAGATCAAGAGCGGCTCTAAGACGATCCCGCTGGTTGTGCGGAGCAGGGACCAGAATCTGTCCAAGACCTTCAACCTGGTCGTATCGACCAGCACGACCGAAGTGCTCACGGGCGTTCCGGGTGTCACCGCTGAGGTTGGCGTCGAAACCCCGGGCGAAGGCGCTGCGCAGGTTGTCGAGGAAGGGCTGCCGAAAGGATTTATCAAAGGTGAAGGTCAGGGTACAACCGGTGGTCCGGAGAAAGTGGAAGACTTCATCACGAACCAGACGTCTGTCGAGCGGTCCTACAACTTCGATAACTCTGGTACCGTCCCGAAGATGACGATCACACTTTCGGGTTCAAAGGACGGCCTGGAGAAGTGGACTTCCAGTAATTCGGGCCAATCCAGTAAAGGAAAGGTAGCGTGGTACCTGGCGGTTATCGATAGCGGCATCCCGGTTGAATCCTTTGCTGCGGATGGACACGCTGCTGAGGGAAAGTGGTTTGTCGCTCTGACCCAAGGTACATCAGCCGGTACGGTGACCGGTGGCGCAGGAGCCTTTACTCAAGCCGATTTGGACGAGGCCATGAACTTCGGTGCTTCTGGAAAAACGGCTTGCATTTGCGCATGGTTTGACTTGACTAATCTGACTAACAAGTCGGTTATGCATCTATGGAAGGCACAAGCTACTGCCGAAGTTACTAGCCTTGATGGTAGTGCTTGGACGAATTACTTGGACATTGAATTCGTGTATAATCTCACTGCATAACCCCCACCAACCCGACTAACCCATCAACCCGGCCCCCTCGGCTTCCAGCCGAGGGGGCCTTTTCGCTTCGCGGAAAGCCTCCCGACGTTCGCGCCGGAATCCGCTCGCCCCTCAGCCGCCATCCCCGGCCCATGCCGTCCGCCCGCGCTTCCATCTCCACGGCTCCACGAACCGGCCCTCGACCTGCCAAACTCCTACATCAACTCCACCGCAGCTCCAACCCCCTTCCAGCCGGAATCCCTATCCGTTTCCAGTCAGATCCCGCCGGCAAAAACGGATGGAAATCCGCCTCGCCCGAACCGCTCCCGGCCCGGAGGAAACCCGCGCGCCCGCAGGCTTCCGTCCGCGCCCTCGCACTCATTGCTGTGATTATACCACGGGCCAAGGCCCGCGTCCATGCAAAAGCCTGAAAGGATCGCCCGGTTCCGGCAAAGCTTTCCGCCCATTTCACCAACCAAATGAAAATTCCCCCTTGACAAGCCAAGGAGGATTGAGTATACTGTATATATCGTTCATGAACACTAAACCAAAGGGGAACTCATCCATGGATATCCGAATCAGCAACGCCGATCCGCGCCCCATCTACGCGCAGGTGCGGGAGCAGATCAAGGAGGCGATCCTCACCGGCCAGGTGGCGGAGGGCGCGCTGCTGCCCTCGATCCGCGCGCTGGCGAAGGATTTGCGCATCAGCGTGATCACCACGAAGCGCGCCTACGACGAGCTCGAGCGGGACGGCTACGTGCACACCGTCCCGGGCAAGGGCGTGTTTGTAGCGCCAAAGGACGCCGAAATGGTGCGGGAGGACTGCCTGCGCCGGATCGAGGGCCACATGGAGGAAATCCTCCACCTGGCCCAAATGAGCGGCATAACGACCGAAGAGCTGAAAGCAATGCTCGAGACATTAGCTGAGTAGAGCCTCCCAGGCCCGTAGCCCCAGAAGGGAGAATCCAAGGAACCTCAGGTTCCTTGGCAGGTCTGGGCAGCGCCCAGCGTAACCCCTCAGTCACGCTGCGCGTGCCAGCTCCCCTTTCAGGGGAGCCAAGGGGGGTGGACCGGGGAGCGGCCCGCGGTTCCAAATCCGGGCCCGGCCAAGCGCACCAACGCCTCACCACAACCATACCGCGGGCCGCCGCGGCGCGGAGTTGATTCGGGAAGCTCCGCTTCCCGAATCAAGGCAGCCGCCACTAACTCCCCCGTAACCCCTCCCATCGACCATCCAACAGAAAGGATCACCCATGAACAACGCAATCGAAATCCAAAACCTCCGGAAGACCTACCCGGACTTCGCCCTGCAAGACGTGAGCTTCTCCGTGCCCGAGGGAACGATCCTCGGGCTGGTGGGGGAGAACGGCGCAGGCAAGAGCACGATCATCAACCTGCTGATGGGCGCGGTCCCCCGGGACGGCGGCGCGGTCTCCGTGCTGGGCGCCGACCCGGCCACCCCGGCGTTCACCGCCGCCAAGCAGGACATCGGCGTGGTGCTGGACGAGGCGTACTTTCCCACCTCGCTGGACGCCCGGGGCGTGGCCTACATGATGCGCTCCGCCTACCGGAACTGGGACGACAAGCACTTCTCCGAGCTGCTCCGGCGGCTGGAGCTGCCGGAGCGGAAGCTCTTCAAGGACTACTCGCGCGGGATGCGCATGAAGCTCGCCATCGCCGTGGCGCTGTCCCACCACGCAAGGCTGCTGGTGATGGACGAGCCCACCGGCGGCCTCGACCCCATCGTGCGCGACGACATACTCGATCTGCTCAACGACTTCACCCGGGACGAGCGCTGCACCGTGCTGCTCTCCTCCCACATCGTCAGCGACCTGGAGAAGGTCGCCGACCTGATCGCCTTCCTCCACAAGGGGCGGCTGCTGTTCTGCGAGGAGAAGGACCGGCTGCTGGAGGACTACGCGCTGCTGCGCCTCACCCGCGCGGAATACGAGGCCGTGCCCCGGGAAGCCATCGTCAGCGCCCGGGAGGGCCGCTACGGCACAGAGGCGCTGGTGCGCAGGGCGATGGTCAGCCAGGCCTTCCAGGCCGAGCACGCCACGCTGGAGGACGTGATTCTGTTCTTCGTGAAGGGAGTGGATGCCAAGTGAAGGGATTGGTCTACAAGGATTTCATGGCGTTCTGGCGCATGGGCAAGATGTTTTTGCTGATGCTTTTAATTTTCAGCGCCGTCCCCGTGATGTCGTTGATGGGCTACGGCATGGCCTTCTGCGCAATGCTGCCGTTCTCGCTGATCCAGATGGACGAAAACTGCCACTGGGGGCGGCTGTCGGTGATGCTTCCTTACTCAAACCTGCAGCTCGTGCTGAGCAAGTACCTGGTGAGCTGGGGAATCGAGCTGGCGATGGCGGCGGTCTCCGTGCTCTCGCAGGCGATCGCCGGCGCGGCGCTGCGCGAGAACCTGCTGAGGA
Organism: uncultured Clostridia bacterium; assembly: GCA_947600345.1. Lineage (GTDB taxonomy): Bacteria > Bacillota > Clostridia > Christensenellales > Aristaeellaceae > SFTH01. The sequence goes on along the minus strand of CANQGC010000128.1, from coordinate 2,474 downwards.
CGCTGTTCTTCTTCGCGGCGGCGTCGGCGCTGGGCGGGATCATCAACCCCATCGCCTTCCGCTTCGGCACTCAGCGCGGGCGGCTGATCTTCGTCATCTTGATCGTGGTGTTTACGTGTACAATGGTGAGCCTCGGGAAGATCGTCCCCACGTTCCTGTCCCGCCTGCAGGCGCTGCCCTGGCTGATGCTGCTGCTGGCGCTGATCGTGAACGCGCTTTCGATCTACCTGAGCCAGCGCTGGTTTCGCAAGGGCGTCCGGGCGTAAAACTTTCGGTTGACTTTCCCCCGCTCCGCCCTTATAATAAGGATAGAATTGGAAGCGGAACGGGGGTGAATTCGGCATGAAGCAGATCGTCGCCGACCGCCGCGCGCTGCACCGCATCCCGGAGCTGGACCGCGATCTCGACCGCACGATGGCCTACCTGCGCCGGTCGCTGCTCGGATTGCGCTGCGCGCTGTTCTCCCCGATCCCGAACTCGCTGTGCGCCTTCTTCGATAACGGCGCGGAGGGCACGGTGGCCTTCCGCAGCGGCGCGGACGCGCTGCCGGTGCACGAGCGAAGCTTCCTGCCCTTCGCATCGGAGATTCCCGGCCAGATGCACTCCTGCGGCCACGATGGCCACATGGCAATGCTGCTGGAGCTGGCGCGCAGGATGCAAGGGGCGCGCGCGCCACGGAACATACTGCTGATCTTCCAGCCCGCCGAGGAGACCACCGGCGGCGCGCGGGACATCTGCAAGAGCGGCGTGTTCGAGAGCCGCGGCGTGGAGGCAATCTTCGGCCTGCACCTCTGGCCCGACCTGCCGCTGGGGATGATCGCCAGCCGGAAGAACGAGATGATGAGCCGCTCCTGCGAGGTCACGGTGGACATCTCCGGCCAGTCCATCAGCGCCGCCCGCGCCGGAGAGGGCATCGACGCGCTCAAGGCGGGCGTGGAATTCTACCTCCGCGCGCGGCAGGCCGAGGCGGCCTATCCGCCGGAGCTCTACCGGCTGCTGCACTTCGGGCGGATGGAATCCGGCGCGGGCTGCAACGTGGTCAGCGACCACACCCGCATGGAGGGCACGCTACGCGCCTTCCAGGACGAGGTGTTCTACGGCATCCTCGGCAGCCTCAACCGCGCCGCCGACGAGATCTCCGCCGAGTCGGGCTGCAAGATTCGAATCGAGACCAGCATGGGCTACCCCGCCGTGATGAACCCACCGGAGCTCTACGAGCGGGTTCGCGCCGCAGGCGTGCGCTTCGAGGAGCTGCCCCATCCGGCGATGGTCACCGAGGACTTCTCCTGGTACCAGCGCCACCTGCCGGGCATGTTCTTCTTCCTGGGCATCGGCCCCTGTCCCGCCCTCCAGGCCGGCGACTTCGACTTCGACGAGCGCGCCCTGGAAACCGGCGCAGACTTCCTGGAAGAAATCGCCATGAAATTCGGAAGGTAAACGACAAGCGCGCCGCTCGGTTGAGCGGCGCGCTTGTCGCTTACCTTCCTTCGCCGGGGAGGCGCGCTTCAGGATTCCTTCCCAGCAGATCCTTCCAGTTCTCCGGGAAGCCCATGAAGGAAAGCCGCACCTCCGCGTATTCGTCGATCAGCGCTTCGAGCGTATTGTAGAATACGTTCCACGATGCCCGGCGGCCCATCATCCTGCGCAGCACGAGCATCGCCGGAAAGAGCTTGTTGCTGCGGTAGGGCTTGTATTCCTTGTAGAGATACGGAATCCGCGCAAGGGGCATGTTGTAGACGCGCCCGTAATGCGCGCAGCGATTGCGAAGCTCCACCAGCGTCTGTAGCCATCCTCCAAGATGCCGCTCTGACACGCCGTAAAACGACGCCACCGCGCATTGATCTTCAGGACGCATGAGCGTATAGAGCGTGGAGGTCATTCCGAAGCTAAAGAGCTCCATCGCGGCCCAGAGCGGGAAATGGCCGCCATACTTTTGCTGATGATGCTGCACGCAGGGAAGGCTGCTCTGGCGACTCACCTCCCGATCGAACCTGTCCATCAGGGCCGCATGGACGCTCTGTCCCTTCGCGTTGGCCTGGTCGCAGAAATTCCGCACATCCCGGTAGCCCTCCGGACCATATCGCAGCGACAGCTGGTAGGTAATCTGAGTGCGCATCTCGATTTCGACCTGTTCAATCAGATGTAATAGCGCGGAGCGAAGATGGCTGTCGAAGGTATAGAGCCGGTATAGATGCTCCAGAGAGATTCCTTCCTTGTATTTTTCGGGATCGTCTGCGCGGCGCAAACCGATGCCATACGCGCCGAGCCGATAGTAGTTGACCTGCGAGAGTATCTCCCTGGCCCGCGCAACATCTCCGATGAAAAGTCCGTGCTCATTCTGCACGTGCTCCAACTGCTCCTCCAGCGTCAATGCCGGTTTCAGGGGGACCGCCATTTTTCGTTTTCCCCTCTCCATACGAATGTAATAAAAAAGGCCCAACCTTGGTCCGCAGCAACCGCGAGCGGCCGCTTAA
>CANQGC010000127.1 GCA_947600345.1 uncultured Clostridia bacterium | reverse complement strand
GAATCCAAGGAACCTCAGGTTCCTTGGCAGGAATTCTTAAGGGACAGAGTCCCTTAAGCAGGTCCGGGCGGAGCCCGTCGGGTCTGGGCGGAGCCCAGCGTAACCCCAGCGGCCCGCGGTACCAAATCTAAGTTCCGGCCATGCGCACCAAGGCTCCATCGCCCCCATACCGCGGGCCGCCGCGGCGACACCTTGGCTTGGGAGCGAAGCGAACCAAGCCAAGGGAGTCCGCCACTAACTCTCTTCCAACGCCGCGCCAACAACCAACCTTCCATCCCTAGAAATTCGGCGGCGTACTCACCCAAATCACCCGGCACACGCTCTTCCCCGCATTGACCAGCTTGTGCGGCGCGCTGGGCTGGAAGTAAAAGCTCTCATCCTTGCGAACCTTCAGCGCCCGATCGCCCAGCACCAGCTTGACGGTGCCCGCCAGCACGTAGCCGAACTCCTCGCCCTCGTGGGGATCCTCCTCCCAGGTCTCGCCGCCGGGGGCCATCTCCACCAGGATCGGCTCCATGCGGTTCTTCTGGGCCGAGGGCACCAGCCAGCGGATGCGGCCGCGAATCTGCTCCTCGTCCTCCTTGACGAATATGTCGTCCTCGCCGAAGACGATCTTCTCGTCGTCGGCCTTCGCGAAGAAGGAGGTCAGATCCGTGCCCAGCGACTCCAGCACATCGTTGAGCGTGTCCAGCGAGGGCGAGGTCAAATCGCGCTCCAGCAGCGATATGAAGCCCTTGGACAGCTCGCAGCGGTCCGCCAGCTCCTCCTGGGTCAGCCCCCTCTGCAAGCGCAATCTGCGAATCTTGTCGCCGATCTCCACGAACACCCCTGCCTTTCGCACAAAACATTCACGTGGAACATTCACACAGAAGAAACGTAGTTTAAAATACTAAACTTTGAAAGCCATTTTATTAAACCATCCCACATACCTTTTGTCAATGGATTTGCGGCGGAGAGCGTGTTAAATGTGTGTGCATATTTTATGTACTTGAAAGTTTAGCATTACAAAACCCGGGCAGAGTGCCCGGGCGTTTGGAGCATCGGAAAATCTTTCGTGAAATTTATATTTCGTCGATGAATTTCTGGATGAAGTGACAGGCCGCGCCCAGCACGGAGCTGTGGCTGCGCAGCGTGCTCAGCTGCAGATAATCGGCGCTGCTGCCGAAGAAGCTGCCGTCGGCCAGGTACTGCCGCAGCAGCGGGAGCCAGGGTTCGAGATAGTCGCTCAAATAGCCGCCCAGAATCACGTCGCAGTCCAGCGCGGCGTGGATGTTGTTGATGCCCACGGCCAGGTGGCGCAGTATGTCTCCCAGCAGCGTCTCGCAGCGCGGATCGTGGGCAGCCGCCCGCTGGAAGAAGTCCTCCACATCGTATCCCGCCGCGCGGATGCGGCGCACGGTGCAGTAGGCCTCCAGGCACCCATGGCGGCCGCAGCTGCACAGCAGCCCGCCTGGCTCCACGCACATGTGGCCGAACTCACCGCTGCGCTGCGCCAGGCCGGTGTAGAGGGAATCGCCGATGAAGATCGCGCCGCCCACGCCCTCCTCCAGCGTGAGGTAGGCCAGGTCATGCTGGTGCTCCCGGATGAAGCACTCCGCCCGGCCGCCGCAGTTGGCGTCGTTCCCCAGGTGCAGCGGGTAGGGAATCGCCCGGTACAGGCCGTCCAGCGGCACGTCCCGCATGCGCAGCGTGGGCGCGAAGAGCAGCTGGCGGGCGTCCGGTGAAAGTATGCCCGGTATGGCCACGCCCACGCCCAGCAGCCGGGAGCGCTCCACCCGGCTCTCGTCCAGGAAGCGCTCCAGCTCCGCCGCCAGCGCCGCGCCAAAGGCCAGCTCCGGCCGGAAGGGCACGCGCTTGTAGCATAGCTGGTTCAGCCGCAGATCGGCGATGGCGAGGCGCAGCTCGTCCTCGGTAATGAAGATTCCCACCGTCAGCCGCGCATCGGGCACGATGGCCAGCCCCTGGGCGCTGCGCCCGCCGGTGGACTGGCGCTCGCCGGAGTAGGCGATCAGCCCCTCGCCCATCAACTCGTTCACATGCTGGTAGACGGTGGGCATGCTCAGGCACAGCGCCTGCGCCAGATCGCCCTTGCCGCAGAACTCCTGGGCGCGGTGCAGGTAGCGGTAGATGCGCCTGCGCGCCGGCTCCTGTGCCCGCGCGGCATCCTTTTCGCGCATTGCGCTCACCTCCCACCGGTCCCGGCCAGCTTTTATAAAGCGGCTTTTTCTATTTCACTGAAATTATAGCAACGTCCGGCCCTTTTGTCAACTTGCCTTGCCGGTCTGACGCCATTTGTGTCGCGCTTTTATAAGGCGAATTTATGGAAGATTTGTTATTAAACTGGATTTTTTTGCACGATATGTGCAATATATCTGCATTATTATTGAGCATTCCTCCGAAATCTATGCCTCCGCATTGAAAGCAGATTGACAATCGGAGGGGCGTTATATATAATATGCGTAGAAAGCGGAGAATTCCGCTTCCGCATCCCTCTCGGGAAATTTAATTTAAAGGAGAAACTCACCATGAAGAAGATCGTTTCCATGCTGCTGATCCTCGCGCTGGCGCTGAGCCTGTGCGTGACCGCCTTCGCCGAGGACGCGAAGACCGTTGGCATCGCGATGCCCACCCGCTCCCTGGAGCGCTGGAACCGCGACGGCGAGTACCTCGAGGAGCAGTTCAAGGCCGCGGGCTACGGCGTCGAGCTGGTCTATTCCGATAACGACATCACCCAGCAGAACAACGACATCGGCAACCTGATCGCCGAGGGCGTGGACCTGCTGATCGTGGCCGCCATCGACGGCGAGAGCCTGACCCAGACCCTGGCCGACGCCAAGGACGCGGGCATCCCGGTCATCGCCTATGACCGCCTGATCATGAACACCGACGCCATCAGCTACTATGTCTCCTTCGACAACTACCAGGTCGGCGTGCTGCAGGGCCAGTTCGTCATCGACACCCTGGGCCTGGATCTGAACGACACCTCCAAGACCTACAACATCGAGTTCACCGCCGGCGACCCCGCCGACAACAACGCGGGCTTCTTCTTCGGCGGCGCGTTCGACACCCTCAAGCCCTACATCGATGCCGGCATCCTGAACATCCCCTCCGGCAAGACCACCTTCGAGCAGGTCGCCACTCCCGCCTGGAGCACCGACACCGCCCTGGAGAACATGCAGAACACGCTGGCTTCCTTCTACTCTGACGGCACCGTGCTCGACGTCGCGCTGTGCTCCAACGACTCCACCGCTCTGGGCGTGGCGCAGGCCATCTCCTCCGACTACGCCGGCAGCAACCAGCCGCTGGTCACCGGTCAGGACGGCGACATCGCCAACCTGCAGAACATCGTGGACGGCAAGCAGACCATGACGGTGTACAAGAACGTCTCCGACGAGGCGGGCGTGACCCTGGAGCTCGGCAAGGCCATCCTGGCCGGCGAGACCCCGGATGCGGGCCTGCTCGACAGCCTGAGCGCCGAGGCGGCCTACGACACCGAGAGCTATGACAACGGCACGGGCATCATCCCGTCCTACCTGCTGGTGCCCTTCGTCATCACCAAGGACAGCCTGCAGACGCTGGTCGACACCGGCCTGTACGCCTGGGACGGCGACTACCTGGTCTCCACCGCCGCCACCACCTGATCTTGAAAGAGACAGTTTGAGGCAGTGAAAACCGAGGGGGCGGGGCATAACCCCGCCCCCTCTCCTATATTCATCGGATATGCTCCCTGACCCCGGTCGCGGCCGGCGAAGGGCAAAGAGGAGGCATCCAAACTTGGCAGACAACATTCTTGTGATGAAAAACATCACAAAGGAGTTCCCGGGCGTGAAGGCGCTGGACAACGTCAATCTCGAGGTGGAGCGGGGAGAGATCCACGCGCTGGTCGGCGAAAACGGCGCCGGCAAGTCCACGCTGATGAACGTGTTGAGCGGCATCTATCCCTACGGAACGTATACGGGCGACATCATCTACAATGGCGAGACCTGCCAGTTCAAGACGCTCAACGACAGCGAGCAGAAGGGCATCGTCATCATCCACCAGGAGCTGGCGCTGATTCCCGAGCTGTCCATCGGCGAGAACATGTTCCTGGGCAACGAGCGCAAGGGCAAGTTCGGCATCAACTGGGATGAGACCTATCACGAGGCCGAGCAGCACATGAAGCAAGTGGGCCTCAAGGACGACGCCACGACGCTGATCAAGGACATCGGCACCGGCAAGCAGCAGCTGGTGGAGATCGCCAAGGCGCTGAGCAAGAACGTCAAGCTCCTGATCCTGGACGAGCCGACCTCGTCGCTGAACGAGGAGGATTCGAAGATGCTGCTGGATCTGCTGCTGAGCTTCAAAAAGCAGGGCATGACCAGCATCATCATCTCCCATAAGCTCAACGAGATCGCCTACGTGGCGGACAAGATCACCGTGGTGCGCGACGGCTCGACCATCGAGACCATCGACAACACCGCCCGCCAGGTGGACGAGGACCGCATCATCCGCGGCATGGTCGGCCGCGAAATCTCCGACCGCTACCCCGCCCGCGAGCACCACATCTCCTCCGAGGTCGGCATGGAGGTCAAGCACTGGAACGTGTTCCATCCGGTCTACATCGAGAAGAAGGTCGTGGATGACGTATCGTTCAACGTGCACAAGGGCGAGATCGTTGGCTTCTCCGGCCTGCAGGGCGCGGGGCGGACGGAGCTGGCGATGAGCATCTTCGGTGGCTCCTACGGCACGAACATCTCCGGCGAGCTCTTCATCAATGGCAAGCCCGCGAAGCTTCGCAGCGAGCGCGCCGCCATCGAGGCGGGCCTGGCCTACGTCACCGAGGACCGCAAGGGCAACGGCCTGGTGCTGGACAAGTCCATCGCCATGAACACCACCATGGCGCGCATGGACAAGATCTGCTCTCACGGCGTGATCGACGTAGATAAGGAGAACGCCGCGGCGGAGGAGTACCGGCAGAAGCTCAACACCAAGACGCCCACCGTGCAGCAGCTGGTGGGCAACCTCTCGGGCGGCAACCAGCAGAAGGTGCTGCTGGCCAAGTGGATGTTCGCCGACTCGGACGTGCTGATCCTGGACGAGCCCACCCGCGGCATCGACGTGGGCGCCAAGTACGAAATCTACTGCATCATGAACGACCTGGTGGCCCAGGGGAAGTCGGTCGTGATGATTTCTTCGGAGATGCCGGAGCTGCTGGGCATGTGCGATCGCATCTACGTCATGAACGAGGGCCACATGGTGGCGGAGATGCCCGCCGCCGAGGCCACGCAGGAGAAGATCATGGCCGCGATCCTCAAGTCCGGCAAAGAATAACGCGAGGGGGCTGCAACAATGACGAAGACGAGCGTCACCCAGTTCATCAAGAAGTACACCATGGTCATCGCCCTGGTGGTGGTATTTGTGCTCTTTGCCGCCCTGACCAAGGGCCGGCTGCTCTATCCGCAGAACATGTCGAACCTGCTGCTGCAGAACGCCTACGTGCTGGTCATGGCCTGCGGCATGCTGCTGTGCATACTGACCGGCGGCAACGTTGATCTGTCGGTCGGCTCCACCGTCTGCCTGATCGGCGCGATCGGCGCGCAGCTGATGGCGAACACGCACCTGAACGCCATACTGGTCATCCTGATCTGCCTGGCGGCGGCCTGCGTGATCGGCGTCTGGCAGGGCTTCTGGATCGGCTACGTGCACATCCCGCCCTTCATCTGCACGCTGGCGGGCATGTTCCTGTTCCGCGGCTTTGGCCGCGTGGTGCTCGACTCCCACACGGTCAGCATCAACAACAAGCTGTTCCTGAACATATTCGCCTCTTACATCAACATCCCCGGCGTGGACGTGGAGACGAAGTGGTCGGCCTTCGCAGTGGGCATCGTCGTGGCGGCGGTGCTGCTGCTGTTCACGATCGTGAACCGCGCCCGCAAGGCCCAGAAGGGCTACAAGCAGGCCTCCGCCATCAGCCAGTTCGGCAAGATCATCGTGATCGACGCGCTGGTTCTGGTCTACACCTGGAAGCTGGCCCACTACAAGGGCATCCCGGTGATGGCGCTGTGGGTGCTGGCCGTGATCTTCATCTACGCCTTCATCACCTCGAAGACGGCCTTCGGCCGCTACTTCTACGCGGTGGGCGGCAACGAGAAGGCTTCGAAGCTCTCGGGCATCGACACGAAGAAGGTCTACTTCATGGCCTACGCCTCGATGAGCCTGCTGGCGGGCCTCTCCGGCCTGCTGATGGCGGCGCGCATCGGCTCGGTCAACGGCGATACCGGTACCTCCTTTGAGATGGACGCCATCGGCTCCTGCTTCATCGGTGGCGCCTCGGCCTACGGCGGCAGCGGCACGGTGCCGGGCATCATGGTCGGCGCAATCCTGCTGGGCGTCATCAACCAGGGCATGAGCATCATCGGCCTGGACAACAACTGGCAGTACGTCGTCAAGGGCAGCGTCCTGCTGGTCGCGGTCATCTTCGACGTAGTCTCCAACCACAAGACCGGCAAGGCAGGCTAGCCGGCGGGGCCGGCGGCCATATGCTGCCGCGTTTGAGCGACGGACTTTGGGCCCCATAGATCCGAGGGCCCAAAGTCCTGCGTTGCGTTTCTGTAGGAGCGTTGGTACGAAGCACGACCTCTGGCCCCATAGATCCGAGGGCCAGAGGTCTTCGTTTGGTTGGGGAACGGGAGGCCCGGCCCAAACGCGGCAGCATAAGGGAGAATCCAAGGAACCTCAGGTTCCTTGGCAGAGATTCTTAAGGGACAGCGTCCCTTAAGCAGGTCTGGGCGGAGCCCAGCGGGTCCGGGCAGAGCCCGCCGGGTCTGGGCGGAGCCCAGCGTAACTCCAAAGGTTGCGCTAAGTAGGCGATTGCGGTTTGCGGGCACAAGGCCCCGCCCCCATGCGGCCCGCGGCCAAATTCAGTTTGGCAATTCGCACTCCCCTTCCATCGTCCCCTACCGCGGGCCGCCACTAACTCGCAGGGTCCGGGGCGGCAGCCCCGCCGTAGCGGCAGCGGAGGCGTAACCCCAAAACCCAACGCCCCATCACCTCCAATCCGCGATCCGCCGGCGACGCGCCTTTTATGAGGGGAAGCGAAGCTTCCCCGATTGAAAAGTAGCCGCCACTAACTCTCCAACGCCCCGCCGCGACCGCCAGCAAGCGCTTGGCATCAATCCGCCAACAAACCAACAAGACCTGCCCCTCTCCCTCGCAATTTCTGCAAAAAAGGGCTTGACAAACCCCGCGCCATGATGTAAAATAGATAAGTCGGCAGGGAAAGCCCGCCGGTATGGTCTGTTGGCTCAGTTGGTAGAACATACTGGCCGATTTACATAACTACCTGGTCTGTTGGCTCAGTTGGTAGAGCACCGTGTTCACATCGCGGGGGTCATTGGTTCGAGTCCAATACAGACCACCACAAGCCCGCTCGGAAGAGCGGGCTTTTTCCATACACAGCAATGCCCGGCGCGATGGCCGGGCATTTTGCTTTTATTCCGCCTGGAAGCCGCAGGCTTCGAGGGCTTCCAGCAATTCCGGGTTGTGCGGCCCCGTCAGGGTGCCCGCCTTGTCTACCGTGTACCCGCCGATCTGGTACGCGAAGCTGGACGCATTCTGGTACTTGGCGGGTTCGCCGGTGATCTCCGAAATGGCCTTCACCAATTCCTTCCGGCGGTCGCCCGTGGCGTTGTAGGCCCGCTCCATGTCCCCCGCTCCCGTCTCTGCGGGTTCCTCGCTGTCCTCCGCTACATCCTCTCCGGCATCCGCCTCGATGTTGTCCTGAGCGGCTTCCGTCGCCTCGTTCGCGGCATCCGCATCCGGCGCGGGTAGGGCCAGCGGTTCAGCCGCTTCCGTTTCCTC
>CANQGC010000126.1 GCA_947600345.1 uncultured Clostridia bacterium | reverse complement strand
GGGCGGGGTTGGTTGGAGGGGTTCCTTGGAGGGGGGGGGATGATTTGCGAGGCGGTGGCGGGTAGGCGCGGCGGTTTGGAGAGTTAGTGGCGGCTGCCTTGAATTGGCAAGCCTTCCGGCTTGCCAATTCAACTCCGCGCCGCTGCGGCCCGCGGTATGGTGACGGCGAGACGGTGGCTCGCATTGTCGAAGCATTGACTGAATACCGCGGGCCGCTTGGGAGCGCTGCCTCTGCCCTTAACCCGAACCGCCTGTCAGGGCGTATCCTCTGGGGCTACGCTGGGCAGCGCCCAGACCCGTCCGGGCGCTGCCCGGACCTGCTTAAGGGACTCTGTCCCTTAAGAATCTCTGCTTAAGGACCTGAGGTCCTTAAGAATCTCCCTTCTGCTGACGCGTTGGGGCGGGACTCAATTGCCGGCGTAGCTGTGGTAGCCGGTCGAGGTGTACTTGGAGGACACCCAGCCCTCGATGCCGTAGCCGTTCGCCTCGTACTCGATGCAGTACCAGACCACGCCGCGGTCGTCGGTGGAGCTATAGAGGTAAGCGGCGGACGCGCCCTGGGGGAGCAGCCCCACGATGGAGGCGTTTTTGTCCGGTGCGGAGCGGATGTTGCTGTCGCCCTGGCTGGCGTAGACCACGTTCACGTCATTGTTCGTGTAGTAGCTGCCGCTTCCGCCGCCCTCCAGCCGCGCGTACCTGGAGGAGACCCAGCCGGGATTATATTTGTACTCCACCATGTACCAGACCACGCCGCGGGAGTCCGTGCTGGATTGGCCCATGTAGTAGAGCTCGTCGCCCTTATAGGCCGTGCCGAGGATGCTGCCGTTCAGGCTCGGCGAGCTGCGGATGTTGCACTGCTCGGTGGCCACGACGGTGCGCTCGAGCGTGTCGTAGTCGGCCAGGGAAGTTGCGCTGAGCAGCATCAGGACCGCCAGCGCGCACGCCAGTATTCGCTTCATAGAATCGATCCCCTTTCTGTTGGAAAATTTTTCGAATTCATTATAATGCATTTAACGCTTCAAGGCAAGTGTCCGCGCAAAATTTTGCCGGGAGGCAGCACGGGCGGGGGATATCGCGCTGGTTTTGCGGTTGCTTTCCTTCGGGCGCTGGACTCAGCTTTGGATGCCGATGCGCTCGCCCATGCGGACGGGGATCTCCGCGCCGGACGGATCGTCGAGCGGCACGCGCGCGTCCAGCCGGGCGCGGTCGGCCTCCAGCAGGAGGACGATGGTGGAGCCGCCGAACTCGAAGCGGCCCTTCTCCTGGCCGCGACGCACGCGAGCCCCGGCGGCGATGGGCTCGTTGACGATCCGCCCCACCAGCAGCGCGCCGATCTCCATCTGCACGATGGCGCCGAAGTTTTCCGTTTGGACGCGTGCCCACTCCCGGCTGTTCTGCACGTACACCGGGTAGCGCTCGCAGGCGATGGGCCGCACGCAGTGCAGCGCGCCGGGGATGGTCCGCTGGGCCAGAAGCTCGCCCGCGTCCACGTGGCAGTAGCGGTGGTAGTTGGCGGGCGTCAGGCGGAAGATCAGGCACAGTCCGCCCTGGTAGCGCTCCGCCGGCGCGCCGTCGCCCAGCAGGTCGCGCAGGCTATAGCTGCTGCCCTTGATGGAGAAGGCGCTGCCGCCGGTGATGGCGAAGGCGCTCAGGAAGCCGTCGCAGGGGCTGATCAGGTGGCGGGGGTCTGGGTCGATGTGCATTCGCTCCGGCCTGCGCTTGCGCGTGAAGAAGGCGTTGAAGCAGCGGTAGTCCGCCGCTTCGAACTCCGAGGGATCGACCTTCCAGCTCCGCGCGGCCCGGGGGATCAGCCAGCGGGAGGCGCGGCTGTCCAGGTACCTGCCCGCGAGGCGAGAGATGCCCGGCCGCGTCAGCAGCTTCAGCGCCGCGCGGCCGGGCATCGTATGATAGAGGAATCGAAGCGAGAGGCTATCCATGTCAGACGTCCCAGACCACGGACATGGCCAGCGCGGCGCATTCCAGCACGCCCAGGATCACCAGCACCACCTTGCCCACGAACTTGGGCTTCTTGATGGTGATCGGACAGAGGTAAGCCGCGCCGCAGATCAGCAGCAGCGCGCAGTAGGGGATCAGCGAGCTGCTCCTGCGCCAGCGGCAGGCGGCGTTGACGGCGGGCAGGAACACCGCCATCATCGTCACCGGCATGCCCATGTAGCACTTGCGGCGGCCGGATTCGCTGTTCTGGCGCTCCTCCTCGAGGACGTTGAAGAAGGCCAGGCGGATCAGCGTGCACAGCAGGTAGGCCCCGGCGATGCCGAAGCAGAGGTAGTTCCTCCCGCCCAGGCTGCACACGAAGGCCGCGGGCAGCATGCCGAAGCAGATCAGGTCGCTGAGCGAATCAATCTGGATTCCGAAGCGCTTCTCCGCCGCCGTGCGCTCCATCGTGGAGGCGATGGCGCCGTCGAACATGTCGCAGATGCCCGCCACCAGCAGGCACACCAGCGCCGAGCGGAAGTTTCGCTCCATGGCGCAGACGATGCCGGTGAAGCCGGCCAGCATGCCCACGTAGGTCAGCACGACCGTGTAGTTGTAGAAGCCCAGCAATTTCTTTCGATCGTTCATGGATTCTCCCCCTTCCGGTGCGGTCGCCGGAGAGTGGCGCGGAAGCGGAACCGCCGTCTTTCCGCTCCGGAATGTTTTCGTCAGTGAATGGCCGCGAACAGTATGCTGTAGGCCAGTATGCACCAGGGCTTGCCCAGCAGTATGATGCCGATGAAGCGCCGGGCGGTCATCTCCGTGAGTCCCGAGAAGTAGCAGAAGAAGTCGTCCGGAAACAGCGGCAGCAGCGTTCCCACGAACAGCAGCACCGAGTAGCTCTTGCTCCTGGCCGCCCAGCCGGACCAGCGCTCGTACTTCTCCCGGGGGAACATGGCCTTGACCAGCGGCATTCCGTACCTGCGCGCCAGGAAGAAGGCGAAGATCGAGCCCAACGATATGCCGATATAGTTGCACCAGAACCCGCCCATGCAGCCGAAGAGCACCGCGCCCACCGCGCAGCCGAAGAAGCCCGGCAGCACGGGAACGATCACCTGGGCGATCTGGATGACCACCAGCACCACCGGCGCCATCGGTCCGAATCCCCGCACGTAGGCGTGCAGCGTCTCGATGGAGTTGAACTTGCCGTCCAGGTACGCCTTGAAGAACACGGCGACGATCGCCAGGCACAGGATCAGCAGGGCCGCGGAGGCCGTCTTCTTCCAGTTCATTAAGTCAATCAACAGACCTTTCCCGGCCGCCGCCGCGATTCCATCCGCCGCTTTGTTCCCGCCCACGTCTTTCGCATGGCGCGATTCGGGCGCGGCTGCCTTGGTTCGCCTTGCGCTTCCCGGCCGGAGGCTTACACTTTCGTCACGAACAGGGCACAAGCTTTCATTTTCTTCCTTTTTAATAATACCGCAAAACGGCGCGTTTGACAAGCCTCTTGACACATTTTTGACACTTCCTTTCGCGGAGAGGACGGATGAAGGGAGGCGGATCGGGTGACAAGGTTTTGTTGAGAAGTGTTAACCACGCAAACAAGCTTTTCTCATCAAGCGTTCACGCGGGAAAGGTACCATGATTGTAGGATGTTTGCGAAGGGAGCGGAGCGATGCCGAGGCTTTATTTGCACATCGGAACCCCCAAGACCGGAACCACGTCGATCCAGAACTTTTGTTTCGTCAACTACAGGGCGCTCGCACGGCGGGGCTACTGGTTTCCCGTGTTTCCGGACAGCTTTACGGGCAATAGGCGGTTCATCCAGTATGCCGCGTTCCGGCCCGACGGCTCGCTGGAGTCGCCGGAGGAGGAGCGGCGCTGGCGCAGGTACATGGATGTGCTCAGCCGCGGCTTCCGGCGCCACCCGAACATCGTGCTGTCCGAGGAGGGAATCTGGCGCAGGGAAGGCTGGCCCGGCATGTGGCGGCGCCTGCGGCGGGAGGCCGACGCGCGCGGCTTCGAGCTGCGGATCATCGTCTACCTGCGGCGGCAGGACCGCTTTCTGACCTCCTGGTGGGCGCAGGTGGTGAAGACCGGGACCACCGACTGCTGCCGCATGCGCTGGGAGGAGATGCTCGCCCAGGCGGAATCCTGGCTGCCGCTGGACTATTACAGCCGCCTGGAGGAGATCGCAGCGCTGTTCGGCCGGGAGAGCATCGACGTGCGCGTCTACGACCGGGATCGCTTCCGGAACCGGGACGTGCGGGAGGATTTCCTGGAGGCGATCGGCCTGTCCATGGACGCGGACTTCGTCCCCGGGGATGGGGAGCGGAATCCGTCCCTGAGCGGGGACATGTTGGAGATCAAGCGCAGGCTCAACGTCCGCTTCGCCGGAAACCGGGAGCTGATGAATGAGGCGAGGCGCGTCGCTTACGAGTGCGCCCAGGAGGATCAGCAGGAGTTCTGCATGTTTACCCGGCAGGAGCTGGACGCGTTTCTGGCGCGCTACGAGGAATCCAACCGCCGCGTCGCCCGGGACTACCTCGGAAGCGAGGAGCCGCTGTTCGACGCGCCCGGCGTGCTTCCGCCGAAGTGGCAGGCGGACGAGGCGGCGCTGTCGGAGGCGGTATTCCGCTTCGTCGACCGGATGATGAAGAGCAGCGCGGCCCGCTTTCCGCACTATACGCGCTTCCGGCGCAAGCTCGGCCACTGGAAGCGCACCATGGCGCACGCGCTGGCGGCGGGTCTGAGGCGCTAAAGGCAACGAATGCGGAGCGGCGCGGTGAAAGCCGCGCCGCTCCGCGCGTCGCAGGGGTTGGTTTGCGGTAGGTTCATTTCGGGGGCTGGGACGGCGCGCAGCCGTCGAAGCTTGCGGCGCACTCCTTCAGCCGCTCGATCACGTCGATTCGCTGGGGGCAGGCGCTCTCGCACTGGCCGCAGGCGGCGCAGTCGCTCGCCCTGCCCCTGCCCTCGGTAGCCGCGGCGTAGGCGGCCCTGCCCTGGGCCTCCCGCTCCCAGATGAGCTGCTCGTTGCGCGCCTTGAAGATCTCGGGGATCGGAATCCGCTGCGGGCAGCCCTCCACGCAGTAGCGGCAGCCGGTGCAGGGGATGGAGTTCACGCCCAGCAGCAGGTCCCGCGCCTCGCGGATCGCGCCGCGCTCGGCCGCGTTCAGCGGCTGGAAGTCCCGCATGAAGGACAGGTTGTCCTCCATCTGCCGGATGTCCGACATGCCGGAGAGCACAGTCAGCACGCCCTCCAGCGAGGCCGCGCAGCGGATCGCCCAGGAGGCGGGGGAGGCGCCGGGCTTTGCCCCGGCCAGCGCGTCCCGCACCCGCGCGGGCGGGTTGGCCAGCATGCCGCCCTTCACCGGTTCCATGATGACCACGGGCTTTCCGTGCCTGCGGGCGGTCTCCCAGCAGGCGCGGGACTGCACGCTGGGGTTCTCCCAGTCGGCGTAGTTGATCTGAAGCTGCACGAACTCGGCGTCTGGGTGCTTCGTCAGCAGCTCGTCCAGCAGCGCAGGCGTGTCGTGGAAGGAGAAGCCCCAGTGCCGGATCAGGCCCTTCGCCTTCAGCTCCCGGACGTAGTCCCAGCAGCCGTATTCGTCGTACAGCGGCAGGTTGCCCGCCTGCACGGCGTGGAGCAGGTAGTAGTCGAAGTAGCCCGCGCCGGTGCGCTCCAGGCTGGTGTAGATCTGTTGCCGGGCGTCGGCGGCGCTGTGGCAGTCGTGGGCGCGCGCGTTGAGCTTCGTCGCTAGCGTGAAGCGCTCCCGGGGATGGCGCTCCACCAGCGCTGCCCGGGCGGCGCGCTCGGAGTCGCCGTTGTCGTATACGTAGGCGGTGTCGAAGTAGGTGAAGCCGGCGTCCAGGAAGGCGTCCACCATGCGCCTGGTGTGTTCGATGTCGATCCTGCCGTCCGGCCCCTTGGGCAGCCGCATCAGGCCGAAGCCGAGCTTCGGCGTGTGCTCTCCGAAGTAGCGCTCCATGGTTGGTCCTCCTCAGAAATGGTTGGTCCTCCTCAGAATTCGAAGGTCTTGGGCGGCTCGGTGAAGGAGCAGATCGCCGCGCGGGCGTTCTTCAGGTAGAACACCTCGGTGTTGCCGTCGCCGGGCTTGTACATGCCCTGCAGCGAGGGATAGGCGGCGAGCATGTGCTCCTGGGCCTCGATGCGGGGATCGAGCGCGGCCTCGGCGCTGAGGCGCAGCCACTTACCACCGGCCATGCCGCTGATCTCCACCTTGGGGTTGGATTTCATCTGCTTTGAAACGTCCTTGACCGCGCCGGTTTGGATGTAGAGCCTGCCCTCGAACAGGTCGATGGTGCCGAAGGGGCGCACGCGCGGCTGGTCGCCGTCCGCCGTCGCCAGGTAGTAGGTGCCGCACTTCTTCAGGAATTCGTAGATTTCGTTCATCGATCTTCTCTCCTTTCCGGGATTGGAATGGAGGATTGATTCGACGCGGAGGGCGGGTTTACCTGCTGAGGGGGAGGGATTTTGGAGAGGGAAATGCGAGGGGTGCGTTTGCTTTTTGGCTTGGGAAGCCGGATGGCTTCCCAAGCCAAAACTCGCTTCGAGCGGCCCGCGGTATGGAGGCGATGGTGCCTTGGTTCGCATTGCCGGGCAATCGCTAGGATACCGCGGGCCGCTGGGGGGACGCTGGGCTCCGCCCAGACCCGTTTCGGGCGCTGCCCGGACCTGCTCAAGGGACTCTGTCCCTTGAGAATTCCTGCCAAGGAACCTGAGGTTCCTTGGATTCTCCCTTCTGGGGTTACGGGGGTGGATAGAGGGCCTTTACATCAGCTTCTTGGAAATCTTCCGCGCGCGGGCCTCCATGGCGTCGAGCTCGGTCTCGGTCTGGTTGATGCGCTGGCGGGCACGGCCGATGGCCTCCTGGAAGCGGCCAAACTCGCTCCGCAGCTCGTCGAACAGCTCCAATACCTCGCCGCTGCGCTTCTCTAACTCGCTCGACCGAAATCCCATCTGCAGGCTCGTCAGCAGCGCGCACAGCGTGGCGGGGCCAGAGAGCAATACCCGATAGCGCGACTGCGCCCGCTCGATCAGCCCCGGAATCCGCGCCGCCTCCGCGTACAATCCCTCGGCGGGCAGGAACATCACCGCGAAGTCCGTCGTCTGCGGCGGGCGGATGTACTTCTCCGAGATCAGCTTCGCCTGCTCCAGTATCGCGCGCTCCAGCTGCTTGGCGCAGCGCTCGCGAAGGGCGGCGTCGCCTGCGGCCTCGGCGTCCACCAGCCGCACGTAGTCCTCCTGGGGAAACTTCGAGTCGATGGGCAATAGCACCGCCTCGCGCTCCCTGTCGGGAAGCCTCAGCGCGAACTCCACCCGCTGGGCCGAGCCCTCGGGGATGGCGGCGTTCTCGGCGTACTGCTCCGGCGCGAACATCTCGGAGAGGATGTTGCGCAGCAGCGCCTCGCCCCAGACGCCGCGGGTCTTGACGTTGCCCAGCACCTTCTTTAAATCGGAGACGTTGGCCGCCAATTCGCGCATCTCGCCCAGGCCCTTGTGGACGTCGGCGAGCTGGCCGTTGACCACGCGGAAGGATTCGCTCAGGCGGCTGTCGAGGCGCTCGCCGACCATGCGGCGCATCTCGCCCATGCGGGCGTCGCTGGCCTGGGTGAGCGCGTCCATGCGGGCATCTAAAGCGCCGGAGAGCTCGGCGACCTGCTTGAGGGAGTCGTTGACGGCGCGGCTGAGGCGCTCCATGCTCTCGCCCTGGAGGTCGCTCTCGCGCTGCATAGCGCGGAGCATGCGCTCGCGCTCGCGGCGCAGGCGCTTGGTTTGGTTGGAGAGGAGGAGCATTACGGCGGCCACGACGGCCGCCGCGACCAGTGCGAAGGCCAGCAGCACCAGCGGCCAGGGATTCGAGGATAAGGATTGCATAGGATCACCTCACAGCGCCATAGCGCTACAATAGAAACGTAAGTCCAGCCGCGCACGCGGCAGCAGAAGGGAGAATCCAAGGAACCTCAGGTTCCTTGGCAGGAATTCTTAAGGGACAGAGTCCCTTAA
>CANQGC010000125.1 GCA_947600345.1 uncultured Clostridia bacterium | reverse complement strand
GGCGGCAACGATCCGACGGCTCTGGGCGCGCAGGCGGCTGCCGAGGCGGCTGGCTCCTCCGCTCTGATCTACGGCGTCGACGGCTCCCCGGACATCAAGGCTCTGATCGCGGACGGCAAGGTGACCGGCACCGGCGCTCAGTCCCCGATGACCATCGGCAAGACCATCGCCGAGCTGTACTATCAGTGGAAGGAAGATCCCGACTCCGTCGAGGATCGCTATCCGATCGACACCTTCATGATCAACTCCGACAACATCGACGAGTACAACAACGGCGGCTGGCAATAAGCTGCGCACCGCTTGTTGACGATCGCGTTGACAGGAAGCGTTGAATGATTGCATCCTGGCGGCAGATTCCGCCGCCGGGATGCGGAATTCAAGAAGCGGCTTTGTTCCCACAGAGCAAGGCCGCTTTTTCGAATCAAGTTCCCCTGGGGTTGAACTCAGACGAAAGTATCGAAGAAGCGCCGGGGAATCTCCCCGCAGGCTCGGTATTTTCGACTGGGCTCAGCCCACGAAGTTAATGAAACGGTGGTGAGACTCAGTGAGCGAATACCTGCTCGAAATGAAGAACATCTGCAAATCATTTCCGGGCGTCAAGGCGCTGCAAGCCGTGGACTTCCAGCTCAAGGCCGGCGAGATTCACGCGCTGCTGGGCGAAAATGGCGCCGGTAAGTCGACGCTGATCAAGGTTCTGGGCGGCATCTACCACCCGGAGGAGGGCAAGATTTTCATTGATGGCAAGGAAGTCTCCATCACGGGCGTCAACAGCGCCCGCGACAACGGCATCTCCATCATCCACCAGGAGCTGGTGCTCGTCCCCCACATGACCGTCGCTGAGAACATCTTCCTGGGCCGCGAGCCCATGGGAAGCTTCGGCGTCAACCGCATCCAGATGAGCCGGGAGGCGCAGCGGATGCTGGACACCTTCGACCTGGGCATCGACGCGGACAGCCTGATCGCGGATCTGAGCATCGCCCAGCAGCAGCTGGTGGAGATCGTAAAGGCGATCTCGTTCAACTGCCGGATCCTGGTGATGGACGAGCCGACCTCCTCCATCTCGGACCGCGAGGTCGCGCACCTGTTCGAGATCATGCGCGATCTGGCCGCCAAGGGCGTAGGCATCATCTACATCTCCCACAAGATGAGCGAGCTGGACGAGGTCTGCGACCGCGTGACGGTGCTGCGAGACGGCACCTACGTGGGCACGCGCGTGGTGGCCGAGACGCCCCGCGACGAGCTGATCGCCATGATGGTCGGCCGCGAGCTGAACCAGTACTACACCCGCGACCATGTGAAGCCCAGCGAGGTCGTGCTCAAGTGCGTGGACATCGACGACGGCAAGAAGCGCATGAAGCGCGTGGATCACGTGAGCTTCGAGGTGCGCAGGGGCGAGATTGTCGGCTTCGCCGGGCTGGTCGGCGCGGGCCGCAGCGAGACCATGCAGTGCCTGTTCGGCCTGACCCGCGGCTCCACCGGCCAGGTCTACATCGAAGGCCAGCAGGTGCACATCCGCAGCGCCGTGGACGCCATGAAGCACGGCATATCGCTGGTGCCCGAGGACCGCAAGCTGGAGGGGCTGTACCTGATCCAGAGCGTGCGCTTCAACTCCACGATCGAGGTGCTGCACGAGTTCATCAATCACCTGATTGTGAACGGCGCGCGTGAGGCGCAGATCACCCAGGAGTTCATCGACAAGATGAACACCAAGACGCCGTCCCAGGAGCAGACGGTGGGCAACCTCTCGGGCGGCAACCAGCAGAAGGTCATGATCGGCCGCTGGCTGGCCACCACGCCGAAGATACTGATCCTGGACGAACCCACCCGCGGCGTGGATGTCGGCGCGAAGGCCGAGATCTACGAAATTATGAACGAGCTGACCAAGCAGGGCGTCTCGATCATCATGATCTCCTCGGAGCTTCCGGAGATCATCAACATGGCGGATCGCGTTTACGTCATGTGCGAGGGCAAGGTCACCGGCTGCATCGACTACGAGAATCTCAGCCAGGAGGCCATCATGAAGCTTGCGACACTAGAAACGGCAGGAGGACAAAGCAATGGTTGAAAGAATCGGCAAGAGCGTGAAACGCTACTTTAAGGACAACCTGGGCATTCTGTGCGCGCTGCTCGCCATGATCCTGTTTTTGTACGTGTATCCGCGCACCCACGCGACGTTCCTGACCAAGACGAACATCTTCAACGTGCTGCGCCAGAACGCGCCGAACCTGCTGCTCTCCTGCGGCATGACGATGGTCATCATCCTCGGCGGCATCGACCTGTCGGTCGGCTCCATCATCGCCATGTCCGGCGTGTTGGGCGCCGGCGCGGTAGTTTGGGGCGGCGCGCCCGAGATCGTCGGCATACTGGTCGCCGTGCTCTCCGGCCTGCTCTTCGGCCTGTGCAACGGCTTCATCATCGCGAAGACCCAGATTCCGCCGTTCATCGTGACGCTGGCCTCGATGAACATCGCCAAGGGCATCGCCTACGTGTTCTCCGGCGGCAAGCCGATTCGCTGCATGACCGACGCCTGGAAGTTCCTGGGCGCAGGCTTCGTGGCCGGCATCCCGACCCCGGTGATTACGATGTTCGTGGTATTCGTGATTTCGGTGCTCTTCCTGAACCGCACGCGCCTCGGTCGCCACATCTACGCGGTGGGCGGCAACGATACCGCGGCGAAGTTCTCGGGTATCAGCACGGCGAAGGTAAAGTTTGTGGTCTACAGTTTCAGCGGCCTGATGGCGGGTCTGGCGGGCATCACCATTGCCTCCCGCCTGTACTCCGGCACCTGCAGGTCGGGCGACGGCGCGGAGATGGACGCCATCGCGGCGGTGGTCGTGGGCGGCACGTCCATGTCCGGCGGCTCCGGCCGCCTGGGCGGCACGCTGATCGGCGCGCTGATCATCGGCATACTGACCAACGGCCTGAACCTGATGGGCGTCAACTCCGACTGGCAGTACATCATCAAGGGCGCGGTCATCCTCTTGGCCGTGTACGTGGACTTCCTGCGGAGCAACAAGAAGTCGAAGTAGTATTCGCGAAGGCGCGGAAGCCGTCCCACTGCAAGCGGGGCGGCTTCTGCGCGCCTTCGCGGATGCGGTTAGGACGATGAAAAACGAACAATGCCGCTTCCTTATCTCGATGGAGTTTTCAAATCATCCGTTGACATAATCGTTGCTCTATCGTATAATAATGATAGAGACGATGTGATCGTCGGTGCGGCTGACACCTAAAATCCGAAAGCAGTGCAGGGTGCATAGACCTGTTGTTGGCGGGCAACGATAAAACCCGAAAGCGATGTAAGTCATTGCGGCTTATAGTTGGCGGACAACGATAAAATCAGCCATTAAGGGGAAACCGTTCACGCTGCGGCGCGAATGTTTCCCCTTAAAAAAATCATTTGAAGGAACGCGATTATGACAAAAGACGAAGCATTGGAAAGAATATTTTCTTGCTCCACGGAATATGCCAATAATCTGTCTGGTCGAAACCTTCTATTTGCTTGCGCTGGGAAAGACAAAAAAGTAAATATCTTAGAGGTCACCTTTAGTGCAAGCAATTATTTACATCTTACCGGTGTAAAATTCCAATCGGAGCGCAAAATCAATGCCTCTTTCTTCTTTCGAATGTGTATTAATCGCCGCCTCAGGTTGTCCGATTTCGAAATGGCTCCCGACGGCACTACGGCATTAAAGCTATCTGTTCTTCCGTTTTTAGTAAAACCACATCTATCAGCGAAAATGCTGGGGCAGTTCAACCAGCAATCCATCTCTCTTTATACGGATAAATTGGTTGGTTCATCCAATAAGGGCTGCATGGGATTTACAAAAGCCGATAGTGGATTCTATGTGCCGAATACAGTTCTGAATGTAGACATTCGAGATGTAACGGCATCGCCCCAGATGAGAATCTTATTTACGCTTTCTAAGCATATCCATGATGAAAAGTATAATTCGGTCGAATATATTTCTCCAAAAGGGTGGGATGACTTTATAATTCCTGAAGATGTGTCCAAGAAGATCGGAGTATCGTTAGAATAAACTATGTTCGAAACGAAAGCACAAGCGGCGCTTCGCATTCCAGCGGAGCGCCGCTCCTCTTCTCGTCTCTTACAGCCTGCAATCGAGCTTCTTCAATTCCTCGACCACGCAGTTGTAGATGAAGTCCGCCGCCTCGGCGATGGGCTTCTTCTCCTGCATGGACTTGTCGCGGGCGGAGATTTCGATGGTGCCGTTCTTGAGGCCCTTCGGGCTCACCACCACGCGCAGCGGCACGCCGAAGAGATCGGCGTCGGAGAACATCACGCCGGCGCTGACGGAGCGGTCATCCCAGAGGACTTCCACGCCGCGGGCGGTGAGCTCGTCGTAGAGCTTCTGGCTCGTGGCCGCGACCTCCTCGTTATCGGCGCGCAGCGAGCAGATCTCCACGTGCCAGGGCGCGATGGAGATCGGCCAGATCGGGCCGTAGTCGTCGCGATGCGCCTCGCACACCGCCGCCGCCAGGCGGCCCACGCCGATGCCGTAGCAGCCCATGATCGGGTTCTTCAGGCTGCCGTCGGCGTCCACGTAGGTCAGATTCATGCTCTCGCTGTACTTCTTGCCCAGCTGGAAGATGTTGCCCACCTCGATGCCCCGGCTGGTGTAGACGCTGGGCTTGCCGCACACCGGGCAGATGCCGCCGTCCACGGCCTTGGCCACGTCCACGTACTCCACCTCGCCCATCTCGCGGGGGATGTTGAAGCCGACGTAGTGCATGCCGTCCTCGTTGGCGCCGGTGGCGAACCAGTTCACGCCCTCGAGGGACTTGTCATAGACGACCTTCACGCCCTCGGGCAGGCCCTTCGGGCCGATGGACCCGGCGTGGAGCGCGCAATCCTCGGTGATCTCGCCGGGATGAATCTCGGCCTTGAGGTAGTTGCGCAGCTTGGTCTCGCTGATGTCCAGATCGCCGCGTACGAACACCACGACGAACTGGTCGGTCAGGTTCTCCTGGTATACCACGGCCTTGCAGGTGGCCTTCGGGTCGATGTGGATGAACTCGCAGAGCTCGTCGATGGTCTTGACGCCGGGCGTGGCGATCTTCTCAAGCTCCTTCAGCTCGCCGGGGTACGCCTCCACGATGCAGGGCGCGGCCTCCATGTTGGCGCGGTAGTCGCAGTCGCGACAGAGCACGATGGTGTCCTCGCCCACGGGCGTGAGCAACATGTACTCGTGGGAGACCTTGCCGCCCATCATGCCGCTGTCGGACGCCACGGCCACGACCTCCGGCACGCCGCAGCGGGCGTAGATGCGGTTGTAGGCCTCGTAGCACTCCATGTAGTAGCGCTCCAGGTCCTCCTGGGAGGTGTGGAAGGAGTAGCCGTCCTTCATCCGGAACTCGCGCACGCGGATCAGGCCGCCGCGGCAGCGGGGCTCATCGCGGAACTTGGTCTGGATCTGGTAGATCATGAAGGGATACTGGGTGTAGGAGTCCATCACGTCGCGCACGAAGTGGGTGGCGGCCTCCTCGTGGGTCATGCCCAGCACCATGTCCGCGCCGCTGCGATCCTTGAAGCGCAGCAGCTCGCTGCCGATGCTGTCGAAGCGGCCGGACTCCTTCCACAGCGTCGCGGGCATCGCCACCGGGAACTGCACCTCCTGGCCGCCGATGCGGTCCATCTCCTCGCGCATGATCTTCTCGATCTTGTTGGTGATGCGGCTGGTGATCGGGAACAGCGTGAATATGCCGTTGCCCACGGGCTTGATGTAGCCGCCGCGCATCATCAGCGCCTGGCTGGCGATCTGGCAATCGGCGGGCGTCTCCTTGTAGCGCTTGGAAACGAGATTTCTGACCTTCATGATTTACCCTCCTAAAAATATACCTCCGCCCCATGCAGGGGCGAAGGATTGCTTCGCGGTACCACCATGCTTTTGCCTCTTGCGCCCTGTAACGGGAGCGCCCGGCGGGGTTTCGCATCGCTGCGCGTTCCCCCGCGAACTCGGGAGGCCGGGGCCAACCTCTTCCCCGCCGCGCGCCTTCCAGCCGTGGGCGCGCTCTCTGTGTGCGGGAAACAGGGGCCTTCTCCGTCAACGTTCCCTACCATTATAGCAGAACGGACGGCAAATGCAAGTGAAGTTTCGGTTGCGTGGGGAGCTTAGGTCAGCTCCAGAAGCTTCTTTTCGATGCGCGCCATCACGTCGATGTAGTAGGCCAGCTCCTCCTCCGTCAGCTCATCCTCGTCGATGTCGTCGAGCTTCTCCATTGCCCCCGCATACCGCGTCATCATGCTGGTATAGTCCGCCAGCGCGCTCAAATCGCTCAGATTGTCTTCGTCGAGATTCTTCATGAACTCCACGTATTCGTCAAAGAACGCCTCGTAGCTGTCCATCAGCTCGTAGAAGTCCGCGGGCTCGTCATCGTCATCCCCGACCAGCCCTCCCAGCATGCCCGAAAACATCGAGCCCAGCCCGCCCAGCATGTCCTCCTCCGCCGAGGCGAACGGCAGCGCGGCGAACAGCAACGACGCGACGAGCACAAGCGCAAGCACCAACTTCATCATCGAACAAAACCGCTTCATCTTTCATTCCTCCCTTTCACTGTCCAGCAACGACGTCGCTTATCAGGTCCTCCATGATCTCGGTCTTGGCATCCTCCGCCTCCTGCTGGTCCTCATACATCACGCGCCTCCTTGCCTTTCCGTCCGTTAACCCTCACTTGGACAACCCCATTATATCAAACATATGTTCGCATGTCAACCATTTTTCTGCCAAAACTTTCTCAACCCGCAATGAGCGGAAGCTCTTCGGCCAGATTGCATATCGTCAGCCCCCTCTCCTTCGCGTACTGCATCGCCGTCCATGCGCCGCCGAAGTCGCGGTGGACGTAGGCGATCAGGTATTGGCACATGTCGATCATCCAGAAGTTGCGCGCGGTGATGGCGCGCTTGTAGTGGACGTCTATCAGCTCCTCCGGCACGATGATCTCGTCGTAGCTGCGGTTCACCAGAATCTTATCGGCATTCAGGCTCTGCTTCATATAGGGTTCGACCAGCACGCGGATGATGCGCTTCTCCGGATGTCGCTCCTTGATCCGTCCGCCCGCCCGGCGGCAGATGTCGTCGAACTCCCCGTTGCGGCCCATGTAGAATTCGAACGCCTCGTCCATCTCCATGAGCTCCTCCAGTTTGGCGAGGAGCCTTTTTTCAACGTCCCCCTGCAGGACCTGCCGATGGCCAATGAATGTGCAGCTGAGCATATTATCCCTCCAATATAGTGCATAATTTCATTATATCATATGGTGTGATTTTGTACAATATGATTCTGGGGAATACTCCATTATAATGCAAGTATCGCATTGAAAGGAGGGCTCCCCGTGATTGATTACAGTCCGCTGTGGCAAACGATGCACGAGCGGGGAGTCTCTCAGTACAGATTGTTGCAGTTAGGCGTCGACAACAGGCTGCTGGATTCCCTTCGAAAGGGCAAGAGCATCACCATGTACTCGCTCGAAAAGCTTTGCAGAATCCTGAACTGCACGCCGAACGACGTGGTGCGATTCATCGACGATTGAGGCGAGCGCCCCTCGACGCTCGCCCCTCTCTTTGCCGATATCGGCAAAATATAGCGCAATTATAGCTCTAATATACTGTAAAACTTGCCGATATCGGCAAGTTTAGTTCTCATTCTCGCATCAAAATAGGTTGTATTTTTGCCGATAGCGTGGTATAATAGAAGCAGGAGGTGCGGCATGAACTTCGTTTCCGTGGCGCAGATCGCGCAGAAGTGGAATATCTCCGAGCGCAGCGTGCGAAACTACTGCGCGAAGGGGCGCGTGCCCGGGGCGTTTCTGACGGGCAAGACCTGGAACGTGCCCGAGGACGCGCAGAAGCCCAGCCGGCTCAGGGCCGCTTCTGAAGCGCCGCGCGCGCTGCTGGATATCCTTCGCGACGAGATGCGGTCGAAGCAGTCCGGCGGCATTTATCACCGGGTGCAGATCGACCTGACCTACAACTCCAACCACATGGAGGGCAGCCGCCTGAGCCACGAGCAGACGCGCCACATCTTCGAGACGAACAC
>CANQGC010000124.1 GCA_947600345.1 uncultured Clostridia bacterium | reverse complement strand
GCCGCTTGCCTCGAAGGGAATATGCCATCGGTGCCCGCATAGAATTCATCCGTGTACTGGCGAGTGCTGCAGACCGCATAGAGATATCCGTACATATCCGTTCCTCCCATGCCGCATCAGGCGGCGGCTTGCTGCTCGGTGAAGATGATGTCGTAGACGCTGTAATCTTTGGGCCGCTTGTCCGTGAGCTCGATGAGGTCGAAGGCCCATTCGCCGACGCTGTCATAGTTGGGAAACTGTTCGTGGTAGTCCCCACCGCCGCGACCATTGCCGCAAGCGGTCAGCAGGGGGAGCGGATTGATGCACATATCGTAGCTATAGTTTGGATCGTAGATGCCACGACGGTACCTGCCCTTTTCGATCCACTTGTTCGCGGCGATGTAGCTGCCGAGGTCGATGCACTCCCTGCTCGTGTGATTGACCAGATACCTGCGCTTGTGATGCATCTCCAGGAGCTTGGTGGTGGCCGGCTGGACGCGGTAATTTTCCCTATCGTTATTCCATGCGGCGTTGTAATACTCCATGAATTCGTCGCGCGGGAGCTTGCTTTCGTAAGCATCGCCCAGGAAGTCGTCGGAGTAGTCGCCGATCCAAGCGACCTTCATCGGATGCTTCCAGATCAACGAGAGCACCGCGCTCACGAAGTTGTTACCGATGTAGGAATGTTCCATCAACTTGAGACCGTTGTCGTAGTCGTGGGAATAGAGCGTGCGAATGGTGCCGTCAGAATCGATCAGAGTAGGCATGTAGTACTGTCCCATTGATTTTCCTCCTTTGTGTCGTTGCGTTGAATGGTGAAGTTGCGGATCCGATTCAAACAATTCGGGCATCCCCGTCTTCGAGGAAGATTGTGACGCGCTCATAGGGGCCAGTCTTCCCCTGAAAAGTGCGAATTACGTACATCATGTACTTCCAGATGCCCGTGTAAGTCTCTACCCGAATGTCGCCCGCATGGTACCAGTGCCGGAGGTGTTCCCGTTTCGCCCATTCAGCGATCTTGCTGGAGGGAGTAAAATTCTCACCTTTCTTTTGCTCGAAGGTGAAGCTGCACACCCACTTGATGTCATCGTAGTGTTCCGCGCTCCTGTCATTGACGTAGCGAAGAATCCCTTCGATGGTATACGGATAGACGCGCGGCGCATGGTAGTTGATCTCTCCAGGGTTATGCTGGACGAGGCCGAAACAGTTTCCGTTGTCATCGTAGCGGCACATATCCGCACAGAGCATCTCGGAACCCTGGAATCGGGACACATCGCCGCACACCTCCGTACCATCCTTCGCAATGAAGCGAATGAACACGCGGTAGTTCCCAACATCAGAGTTCTTCGTACTGCAGTCGTTCTGGAAGAAATTGCATCCGCGCTTTTCAACGAGCAGATAGTTTTTGTCACCGATCCTCATGCGAAGCTTCCCTCCCTTAGGCATGGTAATCGACAGTTCCGCCGAAGTAGTAGGGCGTATCGGGCTTGACGTGGCGAAGGAACTTATTCAGAGTGACAAGACTGGTGTCATAATTCTGAATGTAGAAGCCATATTTGTCGGCATAGGCATCTCGAAGATTGGATATCGCGTACGCCAATTCATCCGAACGGAAGTTTTCCTCTGTTGCCGTGTTGGTAAGCTTGACAAGCGCAGCCTTGAACCGAACGAACTGCCTGCCAAAGTAGGCTTCAAGGAATCCTTCTTTGAAGATGACGCCAGTCCCTTCTGGTCTCTCGAAGAATTCGACCAGTTCCCCTTCAGGCTCAAACAAGGAACGGAACCATTTGAGCGTCTCTTCGTGATCGGCATCTTCCGCAACGTAATCGGCAACGGCATAGAGGAACCAGTGGTCGTCACAGTAATCGTCGGGCGTGGTCAGATCCCATTCATCAATGGGGCCGGCTTCCAGTTGAATGATCCTCGAATGCATGATGTTCCTCCTTTGTGGATTTACGGTTCAAGGCGCACGATCAGCCAATCGAGATTGTTGTGATTGGCGCCGTCGTTCACGTAGGCGTTCATTTCGCTGAAGCCGCAATCGCCGTCGTCATAATGGTTGTTGGTAAAAATGTCTTTGGACACCTCGCCCCTTTCAACCATCTCGTTTTTCATTGCCCGTTGCGCCTCTTCGAGCGTATCAAAGCGTTCCGTCATGATGTCCCTTTCGCAGACGGAGATCAGCATGTATTTCTTTTCCATGAGCAAGCTCCTCCTTGGTCAATACTCCATGCGAGGATCGTAGGCAGGATTGCCGAGAAGCTTTCGTGCGAGGGTGAGAGACTGCGAGCGCAATTCCTCGCTTTCGATGGCTTCTTGCGTGATGATGACGGAGAACGCGGTCAGATAGCGAAGCTTTTCAAAGCCGATCTCTGTGATGATGATCGCACTGCCAGGGGCGACGATCTTCTGAAGCGCCTCGTAGACGGCTTCGACTTCATACCCATCGTCATCCTCGTCCTCCAAGAGATCCTTTCCAGCGGAGGCGTCGGCTTCCGGCTTCAATCCACAGATGGAGCTGTACGCTCCGAATGCGAATTGACCGTTCTCCTCCACAAAGAAAGCAGGCTTGCTGACCCAGTCCCAGTTGATGCGCTCCACAATGTCCTTGAGCTTCTCGGGGTCGGTGACATTGAAGTAGTTCGTGCGGGTTGCGCCATAGTAGTTTGCCAAGATACATTCCCCCCTTCAGTAGATGAATACGATTTCAGCGGCCACCACGTTGCCGAGCTTGTCAGTATAGTAGTTGCAATCATAGCACCCATCGCCATAGCCAGAGGCGGAGACAACGCCATAGGGCAGGACACCGGCCTGGGTTTTGCTGAGCGTGATCTCGCAACAGGAGTCATACCAGACATCATTTTCCGACCAGGTTTTGGAGGGAGCATCGAGGATGATCGTGAGGTCGTGGAAGTGCACGGCGTCGAAGAAGCCGGCCTGTCCGCTGTCTACCCCCACGACAAAGGTGGTTGAAAGCCTGTCCAGCCTGTGCAGGGCTGCCGCATCTTCATGTCGTGCAATCAGCCTCGCCACCCGGATACCCCAATCGCCCTCGTCCGAATATTCCACGATTGCGTTCCAGCTGCCTGCCTTCGCCCGACCCAACTCCCCTGCGCACCAAATGCCCGGCCTGTGGCAGGGATCAGAGACGACCAGCCTTCCCGACGTGACATCAAAGCTTCCGAGTTGCAGGGTGGAATTGTACATGAAGTTGTCTCCTTTCATACACCTTGTTCTTTCTCAGACCTTACTCCGCCAGCTGAGCGTCCGTGGACTGCCAATCGTCATCCCAGGAGACATCCTCGTATTTCAGAGTTTCATCGGCGATCTTTCGCGCTTCCCAGTAGGATGTGGCTTCTACCTGCGCATATCCGAGCCGAGAGAAGAACACGTCATAGGTGCGCACTGCACAGAGCTGTCCGTCCTCATTCGCTCTTGCGGCGTAGGTTTCCGATCCGACGCAGACGGATTGACGGACAAGCGCCCCTTTGAAAGTGGAGGGCGAATCGAGGGGAAGTTCCAGCACGGAAATCACGTTCTTGTCGGGATGAATGAGCGCGGCGGTTTCGATCTTGCTGCCGTCTTCCCATTCGGAGATGAGCGTGCAGGGGATTCTCAATTCCATGTGCTTCCCCCTTTCAGATAGCAATAGAGGTAGGCGTCGTAGCAACCCGGCTCCGGCGCACAGCGCAGGAAGTATTCGTACTTGTCCGTGATGATGCGGTAGCCCTGCGTCATCGGGTTGCGCTCCAGGAGAAGGCCAGGCTGCTCGCTCATGTAGCGGCGCATATGGGCACGATCCTTGAGGATGTCCTTGCGCAGTTCCTTGAGGAGCGCATTGAGTTCCTTTCGGAAGGCCGAATCGTTATGTGCATTGCTGCCGTGCGACCACCAGCTCGAAAAGAACTCCTTGCCGCTGCCAAAGTCTGCGCGCAAGTAACCGATGCACTCCTGCTCTCTGGAGGAATTCGAATAGAACAGCTCCTCCGAATTGCCGGGCAGAATCTCAAACCTTGCCATATCTCCACTCCTCATCTGGATAGACTTCGTACATGCCAGTTGTGGCTGCGCTTTCCTGTGCCGTGCTGAGATTGCATTCGTCCTGATCGTCGATCACAACAGCCGTGAAAGGATTGGTGGAGCGAACCTCCGCGATCACTCCACCCCGCATGACGACCACGACCTCAGGCGCATGGCGTTTGGCATCCTGCATCTCAAGGATGCGATTGGTGCGCATCGCTTTCTCGATGTATGGTGCCAACTGCGCTTGTCGCAATCTCACAATGGTATGATTGTAGAGCGGGCCGATCATGCGGTTGATCCGCTTCCCATACGTGCGCTTGGCGAGCAATGTATCGCGGATGCACTCGCGGGACAGTTCTTTCCTCATGGCTACCTCCTCATAGGTAGATCGTGAGATTGGGGCTCAGAATTGTGAACTCGTAGCCTGCTTCTCTCAACACATCGTTGATGAGTTCCTCCATCTCCCAAGCCGGCACACTGTCGAGATAGGAGGATATGGAATCCTCCAATTCGCTGACCTGCTCGAAGCTCAAAGGCTTTGCGAAGGCAACCCAAATGCGGGTATCTGGGTCAGAATCGACGGATTCGTAGTGGAACTCCAGGATGTAGGGGACGGGATTGCTCACGGAACCGGGTTCCTTGGTACCGTTGACATCAGAAGCGCTCATAAACACATCTCCTTTTTGGACAGTCAATCTTTCGAGCATACATTAAAAAGAATTTGTCTCGCCGATAGCGTTCACCCAGTCTCAACGCCCTTCAATACGAGTTGCCCCTCAATCGGTTGACTGTTTCCGGGCGGTTCTCTCAACCACCACTGCATCACCGCTTCAGCATCCGGCCATAACGTATTGGGTTTCCCCGCATTCCGACGAGCGTCCAACATATCGGCGAAAGCACGCAGGTAGACGCGGTAATAGACTGGCCAACGCTCAAACTCCTTTTTCTGCTGCTTGCATCCAGCCAAAGGGCAACCGATACAACCCAGTCTTTTCCATCCTTCGTCGTATAACTGGCAGTACGGTATGTTCTCGGAACGAATGAACTCCCACACGTCCTCGTCCGTCCAGTCGATGATGGGGTTGATAAGCGTCCGATTGGTGCGATAACACAGCTCCACTGTGCGGCGGGAAGGGTCGTTGTCCATATTCATCACGATGCCGCCGCTTCGGGTGATTCTGTGTTCGGCGCCCGTTTCTTTTGCAGCAGTTCTACCCGCTTTACCGCTGAATATCGTGACAAGCCCCTGGTTCGCCCTGCGTCGGACGCTTTCCGCCCAGCGCGTTCCGGTCATTACGACGTGGCCATCGCCAGAGGATTCTTTCAGCTCGGCACAGCAGTAACGGTGCCAGCGAGTTGGTGGCATGTGCTTGGCAATGATGAGCTGACGCATGGAACGTTTGGGACGGGTAAGAATCACGCTTGGATATTTCTCGCGGATAAACTTCACGAGTTCCGGAGGATCAACAGTCGTGATGTTGTAGTTTGCCTTATACGCTACGCCAGCCATCTTTGCCAGTGCCAGAATTGCGACGCTGTCTTTTCCACCGCTAAATGCTAGATGATAGCCATCCTGCGGTGCAAATGCCTTGATGCGGTCGATGCTTCGCTGGACCTTGTCAACGCGCTGACCGAGCATATCTGTTGTAATTAAAGGCAACCATCATTCACCTCCAAATCTGACAGGAATTCGCGTTATAATGCCATGACGTGGACCCAAGGAGGAGGCCGCTGTTCAGCGGCCTCGACGACGTGGGCATATAGGGGTTGAGGTTTCAACAGAATCAACTGCCTCAGGCGCACAAAAGCCACTGTTTGTAGATGTACTCATAGGGCGTGCCCATGATCTTCGCCAACTGCGCGAACACTCGCTCACGAATGACGCTGTCACCTACGCCGATCGTCTGGTAAACGTCCTGGTAGTGATCCAACGCATCGAACACATCCAGAAACGTGATGTGCGAGTCAATCTCTAAGCCCAAGTCGTCAGTCGGGTATGCTTGTACATACCAATCTCTGATTTTCGTATGTTCCGTAACATTCATGAGAATACCCCTTTCAGAATCATATGGTTTCAGATGTGGCAGTCCACGATGGTGATGTAGAGTTCAGGATCGCCGGCAACGAGCGCCTGCTGAAGCTGTTCCATGAAGGACTTGCGGCTGTCGAAGGTTGCGTTGCTGAAGCCGAACCAGCCCATTTCTCCCTGCTCGTGCCATTCGCCGTCCGGCGTGACGAGCGCCCACACACTGAATTCGGATACGCTGCGGGCGTAGGTCTCCTTGTCGTGGTACTGCTCGATGAAGTATTCGGGCTTCCAGTAACTCTCGAAGGTTTCGCGCTTCTCACCCTTTCGAAGCGCTTTTCCTTCAACATACACTTCCCAGAAGCGTTTGGCCGCCTCGTAGGTCGCGGGGTCCGGTGAGAAATCCACATCTCCCAGCCGCGCCTGGTCGCAGCGCCCTGCAACCTGATTGGATTCTTCTGTGTCGGGGCCGTAAGAGCCGCAACACCCCTCCTTCAGTCGCAGTTCTCCCGGCCAGCGCCCGCCGATACGCCACCAGTCCCACTTGGCATTGGGATTGCAGGTGTAGCCAACCTTGTCGTGCTCATCGTTGAACGAGTAGCCGTAGTACTGGGACAGAAAGTCCTCAAAGTCCACATACGACTTCTCGTTCTCCCGATACTTCGCACGCAGTTCATTCATCGTTTCCGCGGCGGGCACGAATTCGAGATACTCGGGATCGGAAGGATCCTCGTTGTAAGGCTCCAAAAGCCCCTCGACATCGTTGGGAAAGCGGGACAGTACAGCGACGGTGAAATGGCTCATATGTATTCCTCCTTCTCTTTTTCAGGCGGTCAGCTCGGCAACCGTTGCGCCATTGGCGAGGTACATATCCCGCTCCACGCCCAGGCCGAAGGGCGGGAACTTCTGGCGCTCGATTTCGGAAAGCAGGGAGTAGCCCCATTCCCACTTGTAGCCATACGTGGCCTTACCAAAGAGCAGCCAGTCACCGTCTTCCTGACGCTCGCCCTCGGTGACCAGGAAGGTGTAGGCAGCGCCGCCGAAGAACTTGACCAGCACGGTGGCATCGTCACCCATGCCCTCCTGAGAGCCGAAGGGGTGCTTTTCCAATTTGCGGATGATTCCCGCCGTGAGCAGCTTCATTCCGCGAATCGGCTTCGTTTCGACGTGCTTCGCGGGGGAGGGTTTGGGAAGCGCGGAGGGGATAGGCCGCTTTGCAGCATCCGGGAAAAACTCGGCAGGCATCTCAAACTGGACGCCGTAGTGTTCCCTGCACCACTCCAGCAGTAGGGGGGCTCGCTCTTCGGCAATCGAACAGGCAATCTCCAGCTGCTTGTCGGTCTGCCGCTTGACTTCCAGCAGGCAATCCTTGATGCCCGTGCCCAGGACGCTTCTGAAAGTATTGCCGCCGTAACAGGGCTCGATCTCGAGGGGTACGGCGTGGAGATAGTACCCACGCGGAGAGCAGGCGCCGGTCATGTAGTTCACACCTCCGGTGCTATACCGAACTTCCAGCTCGATCTGGTTGCACTCCTTGTGGATTCGCCCCGGCTCAATGGCCTTGGAATCGTCGATGCTGAGGATGGGGATGTACTGCTTGATGCGCTCTTTCATGGGGTATGCCTCCTTCTTGTTCAGCCCTGGATGAGCTCGCGGCGATAGAACACCTCGTAGCCCGTCTTGTCTCGGAAATAAAGCTGATGCTCGGCGGGGTTGCGCTCTACGTTCTCAATGATGTCGGAGCCGCAGTCCTGGCGCGTTTCGCGCAAACGGCGATCAAACTGCCGCAATGCCGCGTCGAACGTTGCGAACACGTCGAGCCAGACATATCCGCCTGGGGAATCGTTGTAGACGACGACATGCACATACGGTGTGCCATTGCCCATCACTCTCACGCACACCTCGATTCCAGGTAGCGCTGCAGCATCACCGCAAGGCGGTTTGCGACGGGGATGTTCCGACAGTAGTAGCCGTGATCGTCGTAGTTGACCATGCGAGCGCCGTCGTTGATGCCCACCACGCCATC
>CANQGC010000123.1 GCA_947600345.1 uncultured Clostridia bacterium | reverse complement strand
GGCAGGCACGAGATGGAGTATCAGGAGTTCATGCCCATGGCGGCGCGGAGTTCCGCCCGGGTCGTGCTGGAGTTTCTGGAGGGCCTTGCCGGGAGCGGAAATCTTGCGGGGAACGAAAAATAATCCCCGCTTCTTTATTTTGCCTATTGCTTTTTTCGCGGACCTGCGCTATAATAGTCAAAGATGGTCAATAAATGCGAAGGACAACATTGCGGACCGTCTGAGGAGGAGATGCTTCATGGCTCAGCTCAGCGACGCCATCGAGCGCTTTATCAAGGATCTGATGAGCGAGGAGACGCACATCGAGCTGCGCAGGAACGAGCTGGCGCAGCACTTCGGCTGCGCGCCCTCGCAGATCAACTACGTGCTGGCGACGCGCTTCTCGGTGGATCACGGCTACCTGATCGAATCCCGGCGCGGCGGCGGCGGCTACGTGCGCATCGTGCGGATGCGGGCGCGGCAGGAGGGCAACCTGCTGGACATGCTCATCAAGCGCGTGGGCAATTCCATCGACGAGGACACGGCCAACGCCATCACTCAGCACCTGCTGGACTGCGAGCTGGTGACTCCGAACGAGGCCCGGCTTTTGCGCGCGGCCACGGGCCGCAACGCGCTGGCGCTGCCGGTGAGCGGCAAGGACGTGCTCCGCGCCGCCGTGTTCAAAAATATGCTGATACAGGTGTTCAAGAACGCCGAGGGAGGTGTCTGACCGATGATGTGCGAGGAGTGCGGGATCAATCCGGCGGTTTTCCGCTTCGTTACCATCCGGAATGAGGAAAGGACCGAGCGGAATCTTTGCCCGGCCTGCATGGCAAAATACAAGCGACAGCTGCCGGGGATCGACATCAAGAACCTGGCGGGAATCCTGAACCACCTGATCGACGGCGGGCGGGAGCGCGAGGAGGTCGATCCCGAGACCGCCGCCATCACCTGCGAGCAGTGCGGCATGACCTACGGAGAATTCAAGAAGGGCGGCATGGTGGGCTGCGCCAAGTGCTACGACGCCTTCCGGGAGCCGATGACGGCGCTGCTGCAGCGCATTCACGGCAACACCCAGCACGCGGGCCGCGTGCCCGGCGGCGCCCACAGCGGCACCTCCATCCGCATGAACATCGACCGGCTCAAGCAGCTGTTGCAGAGGGCCGTGGCCGCGGAGGAGTACGAGCAGGCCGCCCGCTACCGCGACGCCATACGCTCGCTCACGGCTCAGCTGGAGCAGCGGGAGAAGAACATCAACGTGCCGCCGCCGGAGCGCATCGAGACCGGAAGCGAGGGGGAGGGGGGCATCTTCCATGCGTGACTACGTGAGCGCGCCCGACCAGGACGTCGTCATCTCCAGCCGCGTGCGCCTCTCGCGCAACTACGAGGATCTTCCCTTCTCGCCGAAGCTCAGCGACGAGTACGCCGAGGAGGTCATCGACCGCACGGCGAAGTCCGTGTTCAACAGCCGCAACGGGGCCGCGTTTATGCTGCTGAAGATGCGCGAGCTCGAGGACGACGCCCGCAACCGGCTGGTGGAGCACCACCTGATCTCCTACGACCTGCTCAAGTACGCCGGGCGCTCGGCCGCGATGGTGTCCTCGGCGGGCACGGTGTCGGTGATGCTCAACGAGGAGGACCACGTGCGCTTTCAGGGCATGCTGCCCGGGCTTCAGCTCGAGCGCAGCGCCGAGATGGCGCTCAGCCTGGACGAGAAGGTGGGCGACGACCATCCCTACGCCTTCGACAGCCAGTGGGGCTTTCTGACCGCCTGCCCGGCCAACACCGGCACGGGCCTGCGCGCCTGCGTGATACTGCACCTGCCCGCGCTGCACTCGGCGGGGCAGATGGGCGCGGTGATGCAGTCCGTGGCGAAGCTGGGGCTCAACATTCGCGGGCTCTACGCCGCGGGCAGCGAGGCCCAGGGCCAGCTCTACCAGATGAGCAATGTGGCGACGCTGGGCCGCAGCGAGGAGGACGTGATCCGCTCGCTGGCCGTGGCCACCGAGGAGATCGTGGGCCACGAGCGCACCATGCGCGAAAACGCCGAGAAGCGCGACATGCTTCAGCTGCAGGATGCGCTCATGCGTTCCTGGGGCGAGACCATGGAGGCCCGGCTGATGAGCACCAAGGAGTTCATGAAGCGGTATTCGGATATCCGCTATGCCGCGAGCCTGGGATACCTGCACCTGCCGATCCCTGCGCTGGATGTGCTGATGATGGATTTGCAGCCGGGCTCGCTGGGCGTGCGCGCCGGGCGGCTGATCGGCGAGCGCGAGGGCGAGATCCTGCGGGCGAAGACCCTGCGGGAGGAGCTGAAGGCGCTGATGCGGGAGGACGAAGCATAGAGAATCGTCTATTGGATTTGTATCAACCCTGGAGGAAAGTCAATGGCATATTTCGATAAGTTTACCGAGCGCGGCCAGCGCGCCCTGATCGCCGCCCAGAATGAGGCCAGGCTGTTGGGCCGCAGCTATGTGGGCACCGAGCATTTGCTGCTCGGCGTGCTCACCGACCCCGGCGCCGCCGGAAGCGTCCTGCGGGGCGTGACCCTGGAGGCGGCCCGGCAGGAGATCATCAAGATGCTGGGCCGGGGCAGCGACAGCGTGGATGGCAAGCAGATGACCTACATTCCCCGCACCAACAAGGTGATGGAGCAGAGCATCCGCGAGGCCCGGGCGCTCAAGCAGAACTATGCGAGCGTCGAGCACATCCTGCTGGCGCTGATGCGCGAGCGCGAGGGCGTGGCGGCCCACGTGCTGATCCAGATGGGCCTGGATCTGAACAAGGCGCGCGAGGAGCTGCTGCACATCCTCGCCGGCAGCGAGGACAGCGACGCCGCCAATCCGGAGCAGCAGACGCCGATACTCGATCAGTTCTCGCGCGACCTCACCGCGATGGCCCGCAACGGCGAGCTCGACCCGGTGATCGGCCGGGAGAAGGAGATCGAGCGCATCGTG
This sequence comes from uncultured Clostridia bacterium, assembly GCA_947600345.1. Classification (GTDB taxonomy): domain Bacteria; phylum Bacillota; class Clostridia; order Christensenellales; family Aristaeellaceae; genus SFTH01. The sequence continues at coordinate 5,127 of CANQGC010000123.1, read as the reverse complement.
CAGATTCTCTCCCGCCGCCGCAAGAACAACCCGGTGCTCATCGGCGAGCCCGGCGTGGGAAAGACCGCCATCGTCGAGGGCTTGGCGCAGCTGATCGTGGACGAGAGCATCCCGGAGATCCTGCGCGGCAAGCGCGTGGTTTCGCTGGATCTGGCGGCCATGCTGGCCGGCGCGAAGTACCGCGGCGAGTTCGAGGAGCGCCTGAAGAACGCCATGGGCGAGATCCGGAAGGCCGGGAACATCGTGATGTTCATCGACGAGCTCCACACCATCGTGGGCGCGGGCGCCTCCGAGGGCGCCATCGACGCGGCGAACATCCTGAAGCCCATGCTGGCGCGCGGCGAGATTCAGTGCATCGGCGCGACCACGCTGAGCGAGTACCACAAGCACATCGAGAAGGACGGCGCGCTGGAGCGCAGGTTCCAGCCGGTGCAGGTGGGTGAGCCCACGAAGGAGGAGTCCATCGCCATCCTCGCCGGGCTGCGCGACCGCTACGAGGCGCACCACCGGGTGCGCATCACCGACGAGGCCATCCGCGCGGCGGTGTACCTGTCCGACCGGTACATCTCCGACCGCTGCCTGCCGGACAAGGCCATCGACCTGATCGACGAGGCGGCGTCCCGCGTGCGCATCCACGCCTTCACCGCGCCGCCGGAGATGAAGGAGCAGCGGATGAAGCTCTCCGCCCTCAACAAGGAGACCGAGGAGGCGGTGGCCAACGAGGACTTCGAGACCGCTGCGAACCTGCGCGACAAGAAGAAGGAGCTCCAAAACGAGATGGAGCTTCGCCGCAGCGCCTGGGAGCAGCGCCTGAACTCCAAGACGGAGACCGTGGGCGAGGAGGAGGTCGCGCAGATCGTGGCGCTGTGGACGGGCGTGCCCGTCAGCAAGCTCACCCAGGACGAGGCCCAGCGGCTGATTCACCTGGAGGAGACGCTGCACCGGCGCGTGGTCGGCCAGGAGGAGGCCGTGAGCGCGGTCGCCAAGGCTGTGCGCCGGGCGCGCGCGGGCCTGAAGGATCCGAATCGGCCCATCGGCTCGTTCATCTTCCTGGGCCCCACGGGCGTGGGTAAGACCGAACTGTGCAAGGCGCTGGGCGAGGCGCTCTTCGGCGACGAGGACAGCCTGATTCGCATCGACATGAGCGAGTACATGGAGAAGCACTCGGTCTCGCGCATGATCGGCTCCCCGCCGGGCTACGTGGGCTACGATGAGGGCGGTCAGCTCACCGAGAAGGTGCGCCGCAAGCCCTACGCCGTGCTCCTGTTCGACGAGGTGGAGAAGGCCCACCCGGACGTGTTCAACGTGTTGCTGCAGATCCTCGAGGACGGCCGCCTCACCGACGGCCAGGGCCGCGTGGTGGACTTCAAGAACACCGTGATCGTGATGACCAGCAACGCCGGCGCGCACACGCTGCGCAAGCAGCGCTCCATGGGCTTCGGCGGCGGCGACGACGCCCAGAAGACCTACGAGGGCATGAAGGAGAACATCATGGGCGAGGTGCGCCAGATCTTCCGCCCCGAGTTCCTGAACCGCGTGGACGAGATCATCGTCTTCCACGCGCTGACCGAGGAGGAGATCGACCAGATCGCGCGGCTGCTGCTGGGCCAGGTCTGCGCGCGGCTCGCCGACCGCGGCATCGAGCTGCAGGTGGACGATTCGGCGCTCAAGCTCATCTCCAGGGCGGGCTACGACCTGAAGTACGGCGCGCGCCCGCTGCGCCGGGCCATCCAGCGCCTGGTGGAGGACGCGCTGAGCGAGGAGATCCTCTCCGGCACCGTGCGCCTGGGCGACAAGGTCATCGCCAGCGTAGAAGACGACAAACTCAAATTCACCGCCCTCCCACCGGCGGAGCTCCCGGAGCTCACGCCCGCGGGAGTGGAGTAAAGGAGCGATGCGAGGCCACCCTGGTAATTTTTGCGACCGGGGTGGCTTTTGCTTGCGCTCTTGGCGAAAAAGGAGTATACTATTGGTAGGAAAGTAAGAAATTCCGAATTTCCGAATGGAGGTGGTATTATGCTCGCAGAGATGCGCCAGAAGGCACAGGTCACGATTCCGAAGGAGATCGTCGCGAAGCTGGGCCTCTCCGAGGGCGACAAGCTGGAGGTGTTTGAGCGAGACGGCACGATCTGCATGATGCCGGTAGCCGTCTATCCGAAGAAGTATCTGGACGAGCTGCGCAGGGAGATTGACGAGGCGAGGGCGAAGATCGCCTCCGGTGAGCAACCCGCCTTTGACAGCGTGGACGCGCTGTTTGCAAAGCTGGAGGAGAACTGATGGCCTATCAAATCAGCTACAGCGAGCGCTTTCAAAAGCGCTTCAAGAGCCTGACGGCCGTGGAGAAAAAGCAGCTTCGCAACAAGCTTCTCCTGCTCGCGGAGAATCCGCTGCATCCATCGCTTCGCACCAAGCGAATCCAGGGGACAGACGGTCTCTTTGAGTGCAGCGTCAATATGGACATACGCATCATCTGGTTCTACGAGGGAGATCAACTCATCATACTCCTCGACGTGGGTCACCACGACATCCTTCGGCAATTTTAGTTTATGGGCTCCATCGCGCGGCGGCGGAGCTCATCTTTTGCAAAAAATTGGCAGGCTAAAAAGAAAACGCCATTCCTTTCCGTCTAATGATTGAAGACAGTTCGAACGGTTTTCAGATGTGAGGTGAGGCGCTTGGACAGGGCGGAGTTTTCCCGGCGGGTGCTGGCGATGGAGGACAGGCTGTATCGCGTGAGCTTCGGCATATTGCGCGACGAGCAGGATCAGCGCGACGCGGCGCAGGAGGCGATCCTTCGCGCCTGGGCGGGCGTGGACAAGCTGCGGCAGCCGGAATACTTCGAAACCTGGCTCACGCGCATCCTCATCCACTGCTGCTACGACATTTTGAAGGCCCGCGGGCGGAGCGTGCCGCTGGACGAAGCGCCGGAGCCCATGGCTTCGGATTCCACGAACCCGGAGTTGCGCGAGGCGATTCGCGCGCTGGACCCGAAGCTGCGGCTGCCGCTGGTGCTGCACTACGTGGAGGGCTACAGGCTGCGGGAGATCGCCCGGATGCTGCAAATTCCGGAGAACACCGTGGCGACGCGCCTTTCGCGGGCCAGACAGAAATTGCGCGACCGACTGACGGAGGAGGAGTGAGCATGAAGCGCGAGGATTGGCAGCGCGCCATCGGCGGCGCGAGCGACGACTTCCACCGTCAGCTGCTCGCCGCGCTGGACGGATTGGAGGAGAAGAACATGAGGAGAAGACACAAGCTTTCGGCGCTGCTGATCGCGGCGGCGCTCATGGCATTGCTGGCGGGCGGGGCGCTCGCCGCGGCGAAGCTGGGCGTGCTGGATTACTTTGCGCGCTTCGCGGAGCCCATTGTGCCGCTGGAGGGCGCGGAGAAGCTGGTGGATACCAGCCTGGGCTCGGTGGAGAACGAACTGGTGCGGATGGCGGTGGAGGAGCTGGCCTTCGACGGCCAGAGCGCCGTGGTGCAGCTCTGCTTCACCCCGAAGGAGCCGGAGAGCTACGCGCTGGTGAGCGACATGCTGGACTTCGAGCCGATGGACGTATACGAAACCGAGACGGTGGAGGTGGATGACGATGTCTGGGAACATCGCATCCTGCGCCGGAAGGACGGCCGACGGGAGATCAGTTGCCGGGCGAACATCACGCTGACGGACGAAGCCGGGCGCGAAATCTGGATCGACAGCTGGATGGAGGGCGGCCTGCGCGAGGACGGCAGCATCGTGATCCAGGGTGAAGGCACCAGCGAGGAGGCGCTGCGCGGTGAGGTCACGCTCCTCGTGGAACCCTACTCCATCGTGCTGGGCGACTGGAACGAGGCGAAGGGCGAGCGACCGATGACGCGCGTGCCCATCGATTCACTGACCGTTCCGATCGAGCGAACGGACGCGCAGCGGGCTTATTCTCTGATTCCGCAGGGCAAGCTGAAGCGCGTGGAGATCGTCTCCGCCGAGCTGCGCCTGACGCCCCTGATGGGCTACCTGAGCGTGGCGTACAAGTACGACCCGATGCCGGAGGAGGAGATGGGCATCGACTTCCGCGTCTACGACGCGAGCGGCGAGCGCGTGGCCGTGCAGAGCGGGAGCAGCCTGGCCGAGGAGGACGGCATCTGCCGCCGGATGATGGAAATCCAATCCTTCGCCGATCCCCCGGAGACGCTCTACCTCGAACCAAAGCGCATCGGCGAGGATATCACCTTCGGCCGCATCGAATGTAAAGTCATCGAAGAAAAGCAATGACCGGGAAGAATCGAAGGCACAAAAAAGAGCGAAATTATTCAAATATAATTAATAATTTCGCCATAAAATCGGCAAGATCTCCTAACCCGTGCCAGTCATGCGATCCGAGCTGACTACTTTTTGACCACGCTCTGCCCGCAATTCTCGCCCATCAAAGCCCTTGTCCTGCCCTGCGAAAATGCAGCGCCCCAACAAAAAGCCCGGAAGCTCAACGCTTCCGGGCTTTGGATGGTCTGGGTGAGAAGATTCGAACTTCCGGCCTCTTGAACCCCATTCAAGCACGCTACCAAACTGCGCCACACCCAGGCATTTCTCCGTGTTTCCGGGGCTTTTCAAGTCCTGCGTGCTTGAATGTTTCAAGTCAGCATGCTTGAATCGCTCGGAACAGAATCTATTATACATCTACGATTTCTGATTGTCAAGGGCTTTTTCTGAGGGAACGCGACGACGTGCCTGTAAAGTTTTGAAATCTTTTCCGACACTGGCGAGGCGGGCGCGAGTAACGGGAAAGAGCGCCGCGCGATTCTGAAAACCTGCCGGGGAGACGGCAAATTATGCCGAGAGGCAGAACCCCCACGCGCCCGCTTTGCGGGCGGTGGGGGTTCGCCTTATTGCATCGCTTTGACTTTTCGATAGAACGTCGCTTTCGACATGCCCGCGCGCTTCATGGCCTCTACGGCGGTCATTTTGCCGCTCTGCCAGTCTTTCACGATGGAAGCGAACTCGGCGCAAGGCTGGATTTCCGGGCGGCCCATGCGCCCTTCCTGTTTCGCTATGGCGATGCCCTCCGCTTGGCGCTCCAGCAGACATTCCCGTTCAAACTGCGCCAGTCCCGCAAAGATGGTGAGCATCAGGCGGCCTGAGGGTGTGGAAGT
>CANQGC010000122.1 GCA_947600345.1 uncultured Clostridia bacterium | reverse complement strand
CCCCTCGTTTTCCCTTTTGGTTCCTCGCCTTTTGTGAAAAAAAAACCGCTGACTTGGCTTTGTCAGCGGTCTGAAGGAACCTGAGGTTCCTTGGATTCTCCCTTCTGCTGCCGCGTGCTATTTGCGAGGGGCTTCGTTTTCCTTGCGCTTTTTGTCGCGCCGCTTTAGCAGCAGGTAGGCGAGCAGCGTGACCGTGCCGCAGAGCACCACGCAGCCGTAGAAGGACAGCGTGCGGCTCAGCAGCTCGAAGTGGATCACGCCCTGCTCCGGCATCAGGTTTGCGAAGCCGTCCAGCATGATGTAGTCCGATACGCCCATCGCGCCCGGGATCGGCACCGTGTTCGAGCCCAGCACCGCGAAGCACTGCACCGCCCAGAACTGGAACGCCTTACCCAGCTCTCCGCCCGCCGCCAGGTAGACGAACAGCGGCACCGCGATCACCGCGCCGCGCTGGATCAGGTTATAGAGCAGTGCCTTCGCCATCATGCCCTTGCGGCCGGAGATCATCTGGGCGTAGCCATTGAACTCCTCCATGTGCCCGGCCAGCTTGCGCTGCTTGTCCTCCTCGTGCCGGAGGATGCGGAGCTTGCACAGCAGGTGCAGCGCATTGGCGCAGATCGAGTGCAGGAGCTTCTCCCGGAAGATCACCATCAGGAAGAACACCGCCAGCAGCACCTGCACCATGTAGCCCAGGCCGATCAGCACCTTCGAGAGCGTGCCGAAGGCCTGGTAGAGGTCCGGATGGACGAGGAGCGTGATCGTGCCGAGGATGAGGATCGAGAAGGTATACATGGTCAGGTTCACGATCAGCGCGATCGTGGCGACCATCGGCGGAATGCCGTCCTTGATCATGAAGTAGGCGCAGGCGGGCTGGCCGCCGCTGGCCGAGGGCGTGATGGCGGAGAAGTAGATGTCCGACGCGGAGTAGACGAAGCCGCTGCGGTGGCTGGCCCGGTAGCCGAAGGCGTGGCAGACGGCGATCACCGCCTCGCCCTCGAAGATGATGAAGCAGAGCGTGGCGCCCACCGCCGCCAGCAGCCAGGGCTTGGACATGCCGGAGACATAGTCAAAGAAGGCGTCAAAGGTGAACGCCCTGCTCTGAGAGACCACGGCGAAGACGGTCCCCGCCGCGATCAGCACGAACAGCAGTGACCACAGCAGCTTGCTCCGGGGAGATTGTTGCTTTTGGTTCATAAGGCTCCTCCGAGCGCGCCGTCCCGGCCCGCTCCACAATCGGCTATTCTGATCTCCCTTGCGTGTATCGAATCGAAACCATTCCCCAATTAATACTATACCGGACGAAGAAGGGATTTGTCAATAGGAAAGGGCGCAACTGTCAGGGCTTACGCATGAACGGAGAGCAAAACGTCAGCGAGGAAGGCGTCATCATAAGCACAGCGTCTGCGCTTGCGCGCCAGGCTGATCTTTTCGTGTTCGGCTATAGTCCTCGTGAAAGGTCATGTCTAAACACCAATGCAGCGTGTTCTCAATGCCCCAGTGGGCGCGAACCGCCTTTGAAAAGTCCTCTACCGATTTCAGGGAAGTGATATAATAGCGTTCGTCCGTTGCTTTCTCTCCGTTTTTCGTCACTGTTGAGCGCACCATGCCCAGGCCCTTTAATCCGGCCCATTCTTTCAAGCTGGATAACCATTCAATTTGTGTGCTCAGATAGTATTCTCTGGTTTCGATGCGTCCGTGCCCTTTCTCTGTCGTTTTATTGTATTGAATCTCCGGATATAGTTCTGGGTCTTTTCGTGCAGCTTGGTAGTATTCCTGTGCATCTCTGCGCAAATTGGGTTGATTATCCTTCAGTCCAAACACATAATCTCCCTGCTTCTCAACTACCTTTTCCGCGATCCCTTTCTGACAGCTCATCGCGTCCGCCGTGATGATACATCCTGCTATGTCCAGCACTTCCAGCAGATTCGGAACTGCTGTTATTTCATTTGATTTCTCCTCCGTCGCCAACTGTCCCAACACGAGCTGTTGCTCATGCGCCCAGGCACTGACCATATGGATCGGGCTTCTTCCTTCGCTTTTGCTGCCACGCAGCGTTTTCCCGTCTATGCTGATGATTTCTCCTTCCACCTTCTGGCTCACGCTCGATACCCACTCCCGGAAGCACTTCTCAAATCCTTTCGGTTCTATCATGCTCCATACCCGCTGCATCGTGTCATGCGACGGCAGTCCATTCTCCAGTTTCATATTCAGTTTCTCTTTAAACCATTGTTCTTTTACCCGGCAAAAATCAACGATATCTTCCCATACATCGCAACCTGCTATAACCGCACAGATCGTCATGACGATGATCTCTAGCAGCTTGTGTTTTACTTTCCCTTGTGCCTCGGGTCAACTACGGATTCAAAACTCTCTTTTAGCATCTCGATCACTCTCCTTCGGATATTTACTTCGTTACTTCGACATGTCTGCTTAAAAATCCTTTTGGTAATAAATTTGTAATATATTTGATGCACCGTTAATTCATGCGCTGACCGTGTTGCAACCGATGTTTGAAGATAAAAAGAGACTTGCCGCACGGCGGCAGGGGGGAAAGTGCCCTGCCGGGCACGTGGACGCCTCACGGCGTGAGTATGCGCCTCACGGCGCATGCCGCCGCTTTGCGGCGGCATGGGGTTGGGAATCTCCACTGGAGATTCCCTTCAGCGGCGGCGCTTTGCGCCGTCGCTGCTGCCTCACGGCAGGGGCGCCTGCCGGCGGCCCAAGAGGGAATGGGGGACGTCAAGCGTCCCCCGTTTCCCCCTTGGATTCCCTCCTCCCTCTCCTGACCAGGGCTGCGGCCCTGGACCCGGGGAGGAACCGAGCTTGGTTCAGCTGCGAAGCTTACGTTACGCGGGGACCTCGACCCCCGCGTCCGCAAGGTTGCGTTGGAGAACGGAGGGTACCGAGGATAGTTCGCATTGCGTAACTTTCGTTACGCCGCGGTTACGCGCCGCGGCGGCCGGGGGGCTGCGGGCTTTGCCCGCAGCGTTGGGGGACGCGGGGGAAGGGGCGGTGGTCGAGCTCCGCTTCCTTCCGTTGCTGCGCTTGTTTCCTTTTGGTTGCCTGCCCCCATACACAGACGCAGAAATCCAGCGCTCGGATCTATGGCGCTGGATTTCGTCGCTTCGTACTTTGGTTCCTGGAGAAACGCACCGCAGGACTTTGGGCCCATGATCTACGGGCCCAAAGTCCGTCGCCTAAACGCGGCAGCAGATGGCTGCAGGCCCCGCCCGCCTAGATGCGGTTTAGGACTTCGGTGGTCATGGCTTGGCAGCCGAGGATGGTTTTGGTTTCGCCCCTGGCGATGTCGGCGGTGCGGCAGCCGTCGTTGAGGACTTGATCCACGGCGGCTTCGATGCAGTCGGCTTCGGCGGAGAGGTCGAAGGCGTAGCGCAGCATCATGGCGGCGGAGAGGATGGTCGCCAGGGGATTGGCCTTGTCCTGGCCGGCGATGTCCGGCGCGGAGCCGTGGATGGGCTCGTAGAGGCCGCAGCGGCTCGCGCCCAGCGAGGCCGACGGCAAGAGGCCGATGGAACCGGTGATCTGGCTCGCCTCGTCCGAGAGGATGTCGCCGAACATGTTGCTCGTCACCACCACGTCGAACTGGCTCGGGCGGCGCACCAGCTGCATCGCCGCGTTGTCCACCAGCATGTCGCTGACCTCCACGTCCGGATACTCCTTCGCGATGCGGTGCACCGTCTCGCGCCAGAGCCGCGAGGTCTCCAGCACGTTCGCCTTGTCGATGGAGATGAGCTTCTTCCGGCGCTTGCGGGCGGCGTCGAAGGCCGCGCGGGCGATGCGCTCGATCTCCATCACGCTGTACGCCTCGGTGTCGTAGGCCTCCGGGCCGTTCGCGCCGTCGCGGCGGCCGCGCTCGCCGAAGTAGATGCCGCCGGTCAGTTCGCGCACCATCATCAGGTCAAAGCCCTCGTCCACGATGTCCGCGCGCAGCGGGCACTCGCCCTTCAGCGCCGGATACAGGCGCGCCGGGCGCAGGTTCGTGTACAGCCCCAGCGCCTTGCGCAGGCCCAACAGCGCCTTCTCCGGGCGCAGCTCGCCGGGCAGGTTGTCCCACTTGGGGCCGCCCACCGCGCCCAGCAGCACGCTGTCGCTGTTCAGGCAGCCCTGCACTGTCTCCTCCGGCAGCGGCTTGCCGGTGGCGTCGATGGCGCAGCCGCCCGCCAGGTAGGGCGTGCAGTGGAAGGTGTGGCCAAACTTCTGACCGATCTTCTCCAGTACGCGCACGGCGCTGTCCACGATCTCCGGGCCGATGCCGTCGCCGCGCACCAGCGCGATGTTATACGTTCCCATATCTCACGCCTCCCCTTCGATCTTGGACTTCAGGTAGGACAGCAGGCCGCCCTTGGCCACGATGCGGCCGATGAACGGCGGCAGCGGGTTCGCCTGGAAGGTCTTGCCGGTGGTGTTGTCGGTGATGACGCCGGTATCGAAGTTCACGTCCACGTCGTCGCCGTTGTTGATCTCCTTCGCGGCCTCCGGGCACTCCAGGATCGGGAAGCCGATGTTGATGGAATTCCGGTAGAAGATGCGCGCGAAGCTGGGCGCGATCACGCAGCGCACGCCGCAGGCGCGGATGGCGATGGGCGCGTGCTCGCGGGACGAGCCGCAGCCGAAGTTCGCGCCGCCCACGATGATGTCGCCGGGTTGAACCTTGCCCGCGAAGTCCGCGTCGATGTCCTCCATGCAGTGCTTGGCCAGCTCCTCCGGCGCGGTGTTGTTCAGGTAGCGCGCGGGGATGATGACGTCCGTATCGACGTTATCGCCGTATTTATAGACTCTGCTCATGTCGCATCCTCCTTATCAAAGTTCGTCCGGCGTGGCGATGCAGCCTTTTACGGCAGACGCCGCCGCGACCGCCGGGCTGGCCAGCACGACCTCGCTCTTGGTGTGGCCCATGCGGCCCACGAAGTTGCGGTTGGTGGTGGTCACGGCGCGCTCGCCCTCGCACATGCAGCCCATGTGCCCGCCCAGGCAGGGGCCGCAGGTGGGCGTCGATACCGCGCAGCCCGCCTCGACGAAGGTCTGGGTCAGGCCCTCCTCGATGCACTGCATGTAGATCTGCTGGGTCGCCGGAATCACGATGCAGCGGATGCCCGGCGCGACCTTGCGGCCCTCGAGGATCGAAGCCGCCGCGCGCAGGTCGGAGATGCGGCCGTTGGTGCAGGAGCCGATGACCACCTGGTCGATGGGCATGCCGGCGACTTCGCGCGCCAGCTTCGTATTCGACGGCAAATGCGGCAGCGCCACGGTGCTCTCCAGCTCGTCCAAATTGATGGTGACAGTGCGCTCGTACTCGGCGTCCGGGTCGGCCTCGAACTTCGTCCAGGGGCGGTCCACGCGGCCGGTCACGTACTCGACGGTCTTCTCGTCCACCGGGAAGATGCCGTTCTTGCCGCCAGCCTCGATGGCCATGTTGGCGATGGTGAAGCGGTCGTCCATGGAGAGCTCCGCCACGCCGGGGCCGGTGAACTCCAGCGACTTGTACAGCGCGCCGTCCACGCCGATCAGGCCGATCAGGTGCAGGATCACATCCTTGCCGCTGACCCAGGGGCGCAGCTTGCCGGTGAGCTCGACCTTGATGGCGCTGGGCACGCGGAACCAGTTCTCGCCGGAGGCCATGCCCGCGGCCATGTCCGTGCTGCCCACGCCCGTGGAGAACGCGCCGAGCGCGCCGTAGGTGCAGGTGTGGGAGTCGGCGCCGATGATCAGCTCGCCGGGGGCGACGATGCCCTTCTCCGGCAGCAGCGCGTGCTCGATGCCCACCTGGCCCACGTCGTAGAAGTGCTTGATGTGGAAGCGCCGGGCGAAGTCGCGGGCGGTCTTGCAGAGCTGGGCGGACTTGATGTCCTTGCAGGGCGTGTAGTGATCCAGCGCGATGCAGATCTTGTCCTTGTCGAAGATGCTGGTGAAGCCCGCCGCGTCGAACACGTTTACGGCCACGGGGGTCGTCACGTCGTTGCCGAGCACCATGTCCAGCTTCGCCTCGATCAGCTGGCCCGGCTGCACAGAATCCAGGCCCGCATGGGCGGCAAGGATCTTCTGCGTCATCGTCATTCCCATGGATTGGTTCCCTCCTTGTGTGGTATCCGAATCGACCGGCTCGGGGCCGCGCGCCGCCTCCGCGTAAAAAGCGCGGCCTCAACCAAGCCGCGCGCGGGACAGCCCTGTGAATCGGTATCCTTATATAGGTAGAATTCTACCCGCTCCTTGCATTATATCCACTCGCGCGCATCCTGTCAAGAAGGCTTTGGCTACGCTTTTGCGAAACTCGAAAAAATAACGGCCCTCCCCCGGAGCGCCCGCCCCGCCCGCGCGCCCTCCGTCCCGCGCCCGGTCGAAGATCAAAGTCCGCGAGGGCAGGTCCGGCGAGGCGTTCCCTCGTCGAAACTTTCCCCGTTGGCCGAAGAATTTCAACCTACAAAAATAAATATATTTGGATATTATGCCTATATTTTCGCATCTAATTTGATAAAATATATTGCATTGCTCGTTCACCTGTGTTAAAATAAGCTGAGAGCTGATCCCGGCACGGGATTGATATGAAAGGGACACATGGAGAAAGACGAGGGGGGAGGATGCAGGGCGGCGCACGGCGCCGCGGGGAAACGCTTCAGAAGATTTGAAATACAATATCGGGAGAGGAGAGAATTCAAGGTGAGCAAGGTATTCAAGAGTCTGCCGTTCCGGCTGCTGCTGGCGCTGGTGATCGGCATACTGGTGGGCCTGGTGGCCCCGGCGGGATTGATGACGGTGATCGTGACGCTGAAATACATCATGGGCCAGTTGATCAACTTCTGCGTGCCACTGATCATCATCGGCTTCATCGCGCCGTCGATCACGAAACTGGGCAACAGCGCGTCGCGGATGCTGACGGTGGCGCTGATCATCGCCTACGTGTCGTCGATCCTGGCGGCGCTGATCTCGATGCTGGCGGGCTTCGGCATCATCCCCCACCTGAACATCGTCAGCAACGTGGACGGGCTGAAGGAGCTGCCGGCGGTGGCGTTCCAGCTGGACATCCCGCAGATCATGCCGGTGATGAGCGCGCTGGTGATCTCCGTGCTGCTGGGCCTGAGCGCGGTCTGGACGAAGGCCACGACGGTCATCAAGCTGCTGGACGAGTTCCAGAAGATCGTGCTGCAGATCGTGACCAAGGTCGTGATCCCGATCCTGCCGTTCTTCATCGCCACGACCTTCTGCGGCCTGGCCTACGACGGAACGATCACCGGCCAGTTCCCGGTGTTCGTGAAGGTGATCCTGATCGTGATGCTGGGTCACTACATCTGGCTGGCCGTGCTCTACGGCACCGCGGGCGCCTACTCGGGCGAGAACCCGATGGAGGTGCTGAAGCACTACGGTCCGGCCTACCTCACCGCGGTCGGCACGATGAGCTCCGCCGCCACGCTGTCCGTGGCGCTGAGCTGCGCCAAAAAGAGCAAGGTGCTCCGCAGCGACATGGTGGACTTCGGCATCCCGCTGTTCGCGAACATCCACCTGTGCGGCTCGGTTTTGACGGAGACCTTCTTCGTGATGGTGGTTTCGAAGATCCTATACGGCTCGCTGCCGAGCCTGGGCTCGATGGTGCTGTTCTGCCTGCTGCTGGGCGTGTTCGCCATCGGCGCTCCCGGCGTGCCGGGCGGCACGGTGATGGCCTCGCTGGGCCTGATCACCTCGGTGCTGGGCTTCGACGCCACGGGCACGGCGCTGATGCTGACGATCTTCGCGCTGCAGGACTCCTTCGGCACGGCCTGTAACGTCACCGGCGACGGCGCCCTGACGCTGATGCTCACCGGGTATGCGAAGAAGCACAACATCAAGGAAGAAAAGATAGACGTCGCGCTGTAAGCGCGACAGCGACTTGGGCGGATTGCGGATGCCGGGAGGCATTCGTGTAATCCGTCCTTTTTTCTGCGCATCGCGAGGGCGTTGTGCGCACTCGCAACACAGGGTTCCGCCTCACGGCGGCAAGGGTGCCCTGCCGGGCACGTGGACGCCTCACGGCGTGGATTACGGAATCCCCACTGGGGATTCCGGTCAGCGGCGGCCCTGCGGGCCGTCGCTGCTGCCTCACGGCAGGGGCCCCTCCC
>CANQGC010000121.1 GCA_947600345.1 uncultured Clostridia bacterium | reverse complement strand
GGCTGCCTTGAAATGGGAAGCTGCGCTTCCCATTTCAAGGCAGCCGCCACTAACTCTCCAAAACCGCTCCGCCTCGAACTCCCCTCCGCACAACCAAACTCCCCCTCCTATAACAAACATCCCCTGCAAAAATCGCAGAAACTTCACCTTCTCCACTCCCTTCAGGGCTGTTCATTTCCCCCAAAGTGTGTTATAATACGTTACCAGAATAAAGCGCTAAAGTGCGAACAGAGGTGTGAAGCATATGCCTTGGAGGGAGCCGGGATTCTCGGCGACGGAGCGGGTGACGCTCAAGCTGCGGGGGCTGTACGAGCAGTTCGGATACCGCAAATACCACGTAGGACAGTTCGAGGAGTACGCGCTGTACCTGCGGTTCAAGAGCTTTCTGACCGGTGGGCGCATACTGAGCTTCACCGACCTGGATGGACGCCTGCTGGCGCTCAAGCCGGACGTGACGCTGTCCATCGCCAAGAACACGCAGTTGAGCGGCGGCGCGGAGAAGTCCTACTACATCGAGAACGTCTATCGCGAGAGCGCGTCCACCGGTGCGATGAAGGAAATTCGCCAGATGGGCCTGGAGTACCTGGGCGGCGACGGCGCCTACGCCCAGGCCGAGGCGCTGTACCTGGCCCGGGAGACGCTCAAGGCGGTGGGCCCGGCCCACGTGCTGGAGCTCTCTCACATGGGCTTCCTGCTGGGCCTGTTCGACGCGCTGGGCCTGGAGGGCGAGGCGCGGGAGAAGGTGCTCAGCTGCCTGTCCTCGAAGAGCGCCCACGGCGTGGCCGAGGAGGCCAGGCGCGCGGGCATCGGCGCGGCGGGCGTGGAGGCGCTGGCAAAGCTCTGCTCGCTCTCGGGCGAGTTCTCCCAGACGCTCGCCCAGGCCCGGGAGCTCTGCCTGAACCCCCGCATGACCGCGGCGCTCAACGAGCTCAACCAGGCGGCGGAGGCCGCGGGCGTGGACGAAAGCCTGCGGCTGGACTTCACGCTGCAGGGGGACATGGAGTACTACGACGGCCTGATGATGGCCGGCTACCTGAGCGGCGCGCCCCGGGCGGTGCTCTACGGCGGAAGATACGACGGCCTGATGAAGAAGCTGGGCCGGGACGCCTGCGCCGTGGGCTTCGCGCTGTACCTGGACGATCTGAAGGGCCTGCCCCGGCCCCAGAGCGACTGCGACGTGGACGTGCTATTGTTGGCGGGCGACGGATGCGATCCGGCCAAGTTGCTGGCGGAGGTGCGCGCGCTCACCGGCCAAGGGCTGCGGGTCCGGGTCGACACCCAGCCGCCGGAGGGCCTGCGCTGCGGCGAGGTTCGCCGCTTCGAGGGGAGGGACTCCCAATGCTGAACATCGCGCTTCCCAAGGGCCGCCTGGGCGACAAGGTCTACCGCCTGCTGGCGGGGGCCGGCTACGACTGCCGCGAGGTGTTCGACGACAGCCGCAAGCTGGTGTTCGAGAGCGAGGACGCCGGCGTGCGCTACTTCCTGGTCAAGCCCAGCGATGTGACCGTGTACGTGGAGCACGGCGCGGCGGACATCGGCATCGCCGGGAAGGACATACTGCTCGAGAGCGGCGCGGACGTCTACGAGCTATTGGACCTGGGCCTGGGCAAGTGCCGCATGTGCGTGGCCGCGAAGAACGGCTACGTGGAGGACCCCGACCGCACGCTCAAGGTCGCCACGAAGTTCGCGAACATCGCCAAGCGCTACTACGCCTCGCTGGGCCGGGAGATCGAGATCATCAAATTAAACGGCAGCATTGAGCTCGCGCCGCTGCTGCGCCTGAGCGACGTGATCGTCGACATCGTGGAGAGCGGAAAGACGCTCAAGGAGAACGATTTGTGCGTGGTGCGGGAGATCTTCCCCATCAGCGCGCGCTTCATCGCCAACAAGGCGAGCTACAAATTCAACGCCGCGGCCATCGACGAGATGATCTCCCGCCTGAGCGCCGCCATACGCGAGGAGGGAGAGGCATGATCCGACGCCTCAAATTGTCTGAGATTTCCCCGGACGAAATCCTGTGCCGGGACATCCGCGCCGAGAGGAACGAGGACGCCGCCGTGGACGAGATCATCGCCAGCGTGCGCGCGCGCGGCGACGCGGCGCTCTACGAGTACGCCGAGAAGTTCGACCACGCCAAGCTCGACGCGCTGGAGGTGACGCCCGCCGAGCTCGACCTGGCGCTGATCCACCTGGATCAGGAGCTGGTCGATACGCTGACGCTGGCCCGGGACAACATCCGGGAGTTCCACCGCCACCAGCTGCACGAGAACTTCGTGCTCACCCGGGAGAACGGCGCGGTGATGGGCCAGCGCTACCGCCCCATCGAGCGGGTCGGGCTCTACGTGCCCGGCGGCACGGCCAGCTACCCCAGCACCGTGCTGATGGACGCCATCCCCGCGAAGATCGCGGGCGTGAAGGAATTGGTAATGGTCACGCCCCCGGGCCCGGACGGCTCGATCCCCGACCCGATCCTGGCCGCGGCGAAGCTGGCGGGCGTGGACCGGGTGTTCCGCATCGGCGGCGCGCAGGCCGTCGCGGCGCTGGCCTACGGCACCGAGAGCGTGCCCCGGGTGGACAAGATCGTCGGCCCCGGCAACGTCTACGTGGCCACCGCCAAGCGCAAGGTCTTCGGCCAGGTGGCCATCGACATGATCGCCGGGCCCAGCGAGATCCTGGTGCTGGCGGACGGGGACAACGACGCCCGCTGCGTGGCCGCCGACCTGCTCAGCCAGGCCGAGCATGACCGCCTGGCGACGGCGGTGCTGGTCACCACCTCCGAGCGGCTGGCGGACGCGGTCGCAACCGAAATCGAGCGCCAGCTTCCGCTGCTGCCCCGGGAGGACATCGCCCGGGCAAGCATCGAGAACAACGGCAAGATCATACTCTGCGGCGACATGGACGAAGCCGTGCGCGCGGCGAACATCATCGCGCCGGAGCACCTGGAGCTGTGCGTGGAGGATCCCTTCGCGCTGCTCGCCCGCATCGAGAACGCGGGCTCCATCTTCCTGGGCCGCAACGTGCCCGAGGCGCTGGGCGACTACCTGGCCGGGCCGAACCACACGCTGCCCACCAGCGGCACCGCCCGCTTCTCCAGCCCGCTGGGCGTGGACGACTTCGTGAAGCGCAGCAGCTTCCTCTACTACCCGAGGGAGGCGCTGGCGGATGTCTGCCCCCACGTGGCGCGCTTCGCCCGCTCCGAGGGCCTGGAGGCCCACGCCCGCAGCATCGAGAGCCGTTTCAAGGAGGGAGAAGCATGAGCCGCTACCTGGACCCGCGCCACGCGAGCCTCGTTCCCTACACCCCCGGCGAGCAGCCGAAGGACCGGAAGTTCATCAAGCTGAACACGAACGAGTCCCCCTTTCCGCCCAGCCCGAAGGTATTGGAAGCCATCTCCCGGCAGCAGGTGGAATCCCTCAAGCTCTACAGCGACCCGGACGCGCGGATGCTGACCGGCGCCATCGCCAAACACTACGGTCTGAAGGAGAGCCAGGTCGTCGCCGGCAACGGCTCGGACGAGATACTGGCCTTCGCCTTCCTGGCCTTCGGCGGCAGCAAGGGCGCGGTCTTCCCGGAGATCAGCTACGGCTTCTACCCGGTGTTCGCCCAGCTGCTGGGCGTGTCCTACCGCGCCGTGCCGCTGAAGGAGGACTTCTCCATCGACATCGAGGATTACCTCACCCCCGGCGAGAACGTAGTCATCGCCAACCCCAACGCCCCGACCGGGCTGCTGCTCGGCCACGCGGAAATTGAAACCATACTGCGCGCCCACCCGGACGACGTGGTGCTGATCGACGAGGCCTACGTGGACTTTGGCAGCGAGAGCGCCGTCAGCCTGCTGCCGCGCTACGAAAACCTGCTGATCGTGCAGACCTTCTCCAAGAGCCGCTCGCTGGCGGGCGGGCGCGTGGGCTTCGCGCTGGGGAGCCCGGCGCTGATCGCCGATCTGCAGGCCATCCGCTACAGCTTCAACCCCTACAATCTGGGCAGGCTCCCCCAGCTCGCCGGGGCCGCAGCGATGGAGGACGAGGAGTACTTCCGCCGCTGCACCCGGAGGATCGCCGCCACCCGCGAGCGGGTCAAGGTGGCGCTCAACCAGCTGGGCTGCGTCCAGACCGACAGCCGGGCAAACTTCCTGTTCGTCAAGCTCCCCGGCGTCCCCGGCGCGGAGGCCCAGGCGAAGCTGCGCGCGAAGGGCATACTGGTGCGCCGCTTCGACAAGCCCGCCATCGCCGACTACCTGCGCGTGACCGTGGGGAGCGACGAGGAGATGGACGCCTTCCTGGCGGCGGTTCGAGAGATCATCGAGGAGGCAAATTCATGAGGAGTGCAAAGATCGAGCGCAACACCGCCGAGACGCGCATCGCGCTGGAACTGGAGCTGGACGGGCGCGGCTGGTACGAGGTCGACACCGGCGTGGGCTTTTTGAACCACATGCTGGAGCTCTTCGCCCGGCACGGCCGCTTCGATCTGCGCCTGAAGTGCGTGGGCGACACGAACGTGGACGATCACCACAGCGTGGAGGACGTGGGCATCGCGCTGGGCGCAGCCTTCGCACAGGCATTGGGCGACAAGCGCGGAATCGTGCGCTACGGCTCGATGCTCTTGCCGATGGACGAGGCGCTGATGCTCTGCGCGGTGGACATCTCCGGGCGGGCGGCGCTGGGCTGGAAGGTGGAGATTCCCAGCCAGAAGATCGGAACCTTCGACACCGAGCTCGCCAAGGAGTTCTGGCTGGCTTTCACCCGCTCGCTGGGCGCGGCGGTGCACTTCCAGCAGCTGGCCGGGGAGAACAGCCACCACATCGTCGAGGCCATGTTCAAGGCCGCGGGCCGGGCGCTGGGCGCGGCGACGGCCATCGACCCGGAGCATAAGGACGAAATTCCGTCCACGAAGGGCGTGCTGTGAGTATGCTTGCGATCATCGACTACGGCGTGGGCAACCTCTACTCGCTGGCCTCGTCACTGAAGTACCTGGGCGTAGAGAGCGAGCTCGCCACGCGGCCGGAGCAGCTCCGTCAGGCGGAGCGCATCATACTGCCCGGCGTGGGCGCGTTTGCCGACGCCGCGCGGAAGCTTTCCGAGTCCGGCATGCGGGAGGCGCTGCTGGAGGATGTGGCGGGCGGCAAGCCGCTGCTGGGCATCTGCCTGGGGATGCAGCTGCTGTTCGAGCGCAGCTTTGAGTACGGCGAACACCCGGGCCTGGGGTTGATCCCCGGCGAGGTCTGCCCGCTGGCGGACGATTTGCCCGCAGGCTTGAAGGTGCCCCACATCGGCTGGAACCGGCTGGACGTGCTGCGGGATGACCCGCTGTTCGCCGACTTCCGCAGCGGCGAGCACGTCTACTACGTGCACAGCTTCTACGCCAAGCGCTGCGCCGAACACACGCTGGCGACGTCCGAGTATGGCGTGCCGGTGACCGGCGTCGTGCGCAACGGCAACGTCTATGGCACCCAGTTCCATCCGGAAAAGAGCGGCGGCGCGGGCCTGCGGCTGCTCAAGGCGTTCGCGCAAATCTGACAGGAGGAATTCCCCATGATTATCTTACCCGCCATCGACCTGCGCGGCGGCCGGGTCGTGCGGCTGACGAAGGGCGACTACGGCCGGGAGAAGGTCTACAACGACGACCCCGCCTCCGTGGCGCGCGGCTTCCTGGACGACGGCGCGCAGTGGCTGCACGTGGTCGATCTGGACGGCGCGCGGGAGGGCTCTCCCCGCAACGCCGCGATCATTGAAAAGCTCGCCTCGCTGGGATTGAATACCGAGGTGGGCGGCGGCATCCGGGACGAGGCCGCCATCGCCGCCTACCTGGAGCGCGGCGCGGCGCGGGTGATCCTCGGCACCGTGGCCGTGCGGGACTTTCCCTTCGTGGAGCGCATGGCCGCGAAGTACGGGGAGCGCATCGCCGTGGGCGTGGACGCGCGGGACGGCTTCGTCGCCGTGTCCGGCTGGGAGGAGGTCACGAAGCTCCCCGGCGTGGAGTTCTGCCGCAGGCTGCGGGACGCGGGCGTGCGCACGGTGATCTACACCGACATCGGCCGGGACGGCTGCCTGGCCGGGGCGAATCTGCCGCTGTACCAGGAGCTCAGCGCCATCGACGCGCTGAACGTGATCGCCTCCGGCGGCGTGAGCTTCGAGCGGGACATCGAGGTGCTGCGGGACATGCGCATCCACGGCGCGATCGTCGGCAAGGCGCTCTACGAGGGCAAGCTGAATTTGAAGCGCTGCCTGGCGCTGGCGGAGGGCGAGGCATGATCACCAAGCGCATCATCCCCTGCCTGGACGTGCGGGACGGCCAGGTGGTCAAGGGCGTCAACTTCGAGGGCGTGCGCGCCGTGGCCGATCCCGTGGAGATGGCCCGCTTCTACAACGAGACCGGCGCGGACGAGCTGGTGTTCTACGACATCACCGCCAGCTTTGAGGGGCGCAAGCTCTTCACCGGCGTGCTGCGGGAGGTCGCGTCCCAGGTGTTCATACCGCTGACCGTGGGCGGCGGCATCAACACTTTGGACGACTTCGACCGGGTGCTCAAGTGCGGCGCGGATAAGGTCAGCGTCAACTCCGGCGCGATTCGCGATCCCTCGCTGATCGAGCGCGCGGCGAAGCGCTACGGCGACCAGTGCGTGGTGCTGAGCATGGACGTGAAGCGCGTGGGCGGGCAGTTCCGCCTCTTCGCCAAGGGCGGGCGCGAGGACACCGGCATCGACGCGCTGGACTGGGCCGTGCGGGGCGTGGAGAGCGGCGCGGGCGAGCTGGTGGTCAACTCCATCGACACCGACGGCGTGCGCAAGGGCTTCGACCTGGAGCTGCTGGACGCCGTGGCTGCGCGCTGCAAGGTGCCCATCATCGCCTCGGGCGGCGCGGGATGCAGGGAGGACTTCGCCGAGCTGTTCCGGCACGAGGGCATGGACGCCGGGCTCGCCGCCAGCATATTCCACTTCAAGCAACTGTCGATCCCGGACCTGAAGGCGTACCTGCGCGCGCAGGGCGTGGAGGTCCGGCTATAAATGGAGGAAGAGAGAATGGAACTGAAATTCGACGCCAACGGCCTGATCCCGGCCATCGTGCAGGACCACTGGACGAAGGAGGTATTGACGCTGGCCTACATGAACGAGGAGAGCCTGGCAATCAGCATCGCCGAGCAGCGCACCTGCTTCTACTCGCGCAGCCGGAAGGAGCTCTGGCGCAAGGGCGAGACCAGCGGAAACGTGCAGCACATCGTCTCCATCACCGCCGACTGCGACTTCGACGCGCTGGTGGTGGAGGTCGTCAAGGACGGCCCCGCCTGCCACACGGGCGCGGAGAGCTGCTTCCACAACCCGCTCTACCTCTCCGAGGAGCTCAAGCCCTTCAGCTACGAGGGCCTCTACAAGCTGATCTCCGGCCGCAAGACCAGCCCCAAGGAGGGCAGCTACACCACCTACCTCTTCGACAAGGGCATCGACAAGATCCTCAAGAAGGTCGGCGAGGAGAGCACCGAGGTCATCGTCGCCGGCAAGGGCGGCGACAAGGCCGAGACCATCTACGAGCTGGCCGACCTCTGCTACCACGCGATGGTCCTGATGGTCCAGATGGGCATCTCCCTCCAAGACGTCACCGCCGAACTCTCCCGCCGCCACGTAATCGACCACAAAGTCAAACAAGAACACATGCAGTAGGCCCGCAGTGCGGGCTTCCACCTGCTTCGCCGTTGGGGCGACGGACTTTGGGCCCCATAGATCAGAGGGCCCAAAGTCCTGCGGTACGTTTCTAAAGAAACGAAGTACGAAACGACGAAATCCTGCCCGTAGATCATGGGCAGGATTTCTGCGTATGAGAGAGGGGACGGGGGAGAAAAACCAAAAGGACACTAGCGCAGCAACGAAAGGAAGGATAAGCGAATCCCGCCCCTTCCCCCGCGTCCCCCAACGCTGCGGGCGAAGCCCGCAGCCCCCCGGCCGCCGCGGCGCGTAACCGCGGCGCAACGAAACCTCCGCAACACGAACTATCCCCGGTAACCCCCGTCCTCCAACGAAACCTCACGAGCGCGGGGGTCGAGGTCCCCGCGTAACGAGAGCTTCGCAGTTGTACTAAGCTCGGTTCCTCCCCGGGTCCAGGGCCGCAGCCCTGGTCAGGAGAGGGAGGGGAGAATCCAAGGAGGGAACGGGGGAC
>CANQGC010000120.1 GCA_947600345.1 uncultured Clostridia bacterium | reverse complement strand
CGCTGCGCCACGCCCGGCAGTTCGGCGTCGCCGCGGCGCTGCTGCTGGCGGCCTGGATCGCGCTGGGCGGGGCCGGGGGACTGCGCGGCGCTGGAGCCGGGTTCGTGGCGCTGTTCGCGCTCTACGAGCTGGCGCTCGCCCTCTTCGCCCGGCTGGACGCGCTGCCCGGGATGCAGTTCGTGCTGGAGCTCAAGCTGGCGAACTCTGTACCGGGCGCGCTGCTCTTCGGCGCGCTGCACGCCTGCATGTGCGCCTGCCTCTCTGCGGGCGTGGCGGTTCGCGCGGCGGGGGAGGGCGCGCGCCCCGCTCCGCTGGGGATCTGCTCCGGCGGCATATTCCTTCTCCTGGTTCTGCTGGGCAACGCCGCGCTGCGCAACCAGATGGACGAGCTGCTGGCGCTGGAGGTGCCCTTCGTGGCCCTCGCCGCCTGCTGGGGCAAGGCCGGATTCTGGTCGAGTGCGATCGCCATCTACCTGGCCTGCGTCACCAGCCTCGCGGGCCTGTTTGTGGTCCTGCTTCCCTCCAAATGGATGTTAAATTCTAAGATTTCCCGGAAGTCACATTGACTTGATTGCCAATTTGCGTTATAATACAGATTGTGTCAATGCGCTCACTAGCCCCGAACGCAGCGACGCGCCGCGGAGGGTACTGACCACACCGTTCGCAAAAGCATCGATCAATCGATCACATTTGGAGGAATTACTCGTGAGTACGTATATGGCGAATCCCCAGAACGTCGAGCGTAAGTGGTACGTCATCGACGCAGAGGGCATGGTCCTCGGCCGCCTGGCTTCGCAGGTCGCCGCCATGCTCCGCGGCAAGCATAAGCCCACCTTCACCCCGAATTGCGACTGCGGCGACTACATCATCGTCGTCAACACCGACAAGCTGGTGCTCACCGGCAAGAAGCTGGACGACAAGATCTATCGCTATCACACCGGCTATCCGGGCGGACTGAAGGAGATCCCCTACCGCCGCCTGATGGCCAGGAAGAGCGATTTCGCATTCCGCGAGGCCGTGCGCCGCATGCTGCCCAAGGGCCCCCTGGGCTACGCGATGGCGAAGAAGCTGTTCGTGTACAAGGGCGCCGAGCACAAGCAGCAGGCCCAGAAGCCCGAAGCGCTGAAGCTGTAATCAGGGAGGAGAAGAAATCATGGCGAATACTGTTTGCTTCCATGCCGTCGGCAGAAGGAAAAAGGCGATCGCTCGCGTCCGCCTGATCCCCGGCGAGGGAAATATCATCATCAACAAGCGCAGCCTGGACGAGTACTTCGGCTACGAGACCCTCAAGACCGTCGTACGCCAGCCGCTGAACCTGACCGAGACCCTGGGCAAGTTTGACGTGATCGTCAATTGCAAGGGCGGCGGCTTCACCGGCCAGGCCGGCGCCATCCGCCACGGCATCGCCCGCGCGCTGGTCAAGGCCGACGAGGCCTACAAGCCCGCCATCAAGAAGGCCGGCTACCTGACCCGCGACCCGCGCATGAAGGAGCGCAAGAAGTACGGCCTCAAGGCCGCCCGCCGCGCGCCTCAGTTCTCGAAGCGCTGATATATCGAGAAAAGCCCTGGAAATCCAGCATTTCCGGGGCTTTTGCTTTGGGTGAATTCGGCATAGTTTGAGACGGTTTGACGTGATTTTTTGAGGTTCATTTGAGGTTCAATTTGAGGTTCAAATTCTGGTGTAGAAAAAGGTCCTCGGCAGTACGTCGGGGGCCTTATTTTTGTATCTCTGTTTTATTCGCTGTGTGATTTCTTCTCAAGCAAATCTTCCCGCCCGATAGTGATGATCTGGCCGCTTTGTTGATTCCGGAAAGCGCAAGCAAAGAACTGAGTTTGTTTGCAACACTCACTTGTATACCTCCTTATGTGTATAATAATACTCGCAAGGCAGAGCAATGCAAGCTCTTATGAAAGGAGAACCCAGAATGAAGGTTTACAGCAACAAGACGCGCGAGATTAGCGAGCTTTACATCGAAGTTCCCTAAACGTGAGAGCCTACACCGGCGAGATCAGCCCCAGCGGAAGCAAGCTTACTCAGATCATCGGTTTCTTCCAGATCAATAAGGGCGACAGCCCCAGCAAGGCCGCGAAGTTGCTCTACGGCGACAAGGTCGCAAGGGTTGTCCGGATCTAAGCAGCCGCTCGCCCCGGAGGCAACGCGGGCAGAGAGGAGGAAACATGGAAAACCTGCACCCCTTTCCCGGTTCGCACTACTTCCACATCGACGCCAGCAACTTGCCGATCTACGCCGATGCGGTGGAGTGCTGCCCCCATCTCAAAGCCGTCCAGGACGCTGCGACCTTCTGTGAGATGCTGCGTCAGCTGGGCCCCGTCAGTGCGATCACTGAACGCGAGTATGAGATTATCGACCGCGTCGCAAACGGCATACTGTGGCCGAACTGCCTGGTGCTGAAGGCCGTGCACCGCGACCGGCGAACCTGCCGGATCATGAGCGCCAGGGATATTGCCTTCGTGCTGCAACCGGGCATGGGTGAACTTCTGGACGAACGGAGATGGCGTTGACCGGCTTGGGGAGGGCCCAGCCGAGGCGCATTACGGCGCGCAGGATGTGGCAGTCGTTCTCCATGGCGGAGATGGCGACCTTGCCTTCGTCGTCGGTGATCGTGCCCTGATCGAAGATCTTGAAGGTCATGTCCTGGCGGATGGCGTAGCGGGCGTAGGAGAAGTCGCCGGCCAGCAGCAGCGCCTGCTTGGCGTCCCAGGAGCCGTTGACCGGGAACACGATCTCCTGGCCCTCAAGCTCGTAGGCGAACCTGCCGCCCACGCCGTTGGAGTAGGCGGAGCGGAAGATCGGCTGGCCGTTGTTGTCCACCGCGCCGCGCAGCTTGGAGCGGAGCTGGAGCGCGCCCGCGAAGCCGTTCACGGCGAGGCCCAGCTCCTCGACCTTCGCCAGCACGCCGCCCTCGCCGCTGATCGCCTGATAGACGGCGGGGCCGTCGGCTTCCTTGGCGAGCTGCACGACGTTGCCCGCGTCGGTCGCGCCCTTGACCAGACCCTCGGGCCAGCTCGTGGGCTTGCCGGTGCCGAAGAAGGCCGCCTGGTCGATCACCTTGCCGAAGGCCTCGGTGATGCGCGGGTAGACCTCGCCCCAGATGTCGTAGCTGGCGTCATCCAGCACGGCGTCGGGCACGGGCACCATGACCGCGATCTCCTCGGCGGTGATGACCACCTTGTCCCAGGTCAGATTCGTGGTCGGCTTCTTGTCGGTGTCGCCATTGAGGAACTTGGCCGTGGCCAGGCCGGTCAGCACCGGCATGCGGAGCTGCTGCGCGGTCATGTTCGGCAGCTTCTGGGCGAGGCTCAGGAACACCGACTGGGTCGGCAGATCCTGAATGATCTGATTGGAGACCTGCTCCGGGATGAGCGCGGACGCGCCCGTGCGGTCAATCTTGTTGATGGGCATAGTAAATCCTTTCTACCGCGCCGCCCTCCCGCGGACGGTGCGGATTTGTCGCTGTCGCCGAACCTTCTCCCGCGAAGGTTCGGAAATGGATAGCTCCCATATATGAACATCAGCGAGGGGAATCATGAAAGCCCATCGCCTTGTCTGGGAGCGCCCGGTCGTGAGGAGAGCAGGAGTGCTCATGAAGAAGCACCCGTGCCGTGAACCGAGCAGCCCTTATAGGGCATAAGAATCGCGCGACCCAAATTTGAGTCGCGCGTCATGTCAAATTAGTATCCTGCGGCTTGTCGAATGGCGGCGTTGATGATGCTGTTGGCGCTGGGCTTTTCGCCGCTCGGCTCCTGGTGGGGATCGACGCCGCCGGACTGGCCGGGCTCATCCGCGAACAGGTAGCCGTCGGACTTCTTCAGCGCCTCGAGCTGATCGGAGAGGCCGATCAGGTTGCCGTTGTCCTCGCTGACCTTCGACAGGTCGATGGAGCGCAGCACGAGGTCGGCGTTCTTCGCGCGGCTCTCGCGCACCGCGTCCTTGACGCGGAACTCGAGGCTCTGCTTCCGAATCTCCGCCTCCTTCGCGGCGATGCCGGCCTGGGCCTCGGCGAGCTGCTTCTTCAGCTCGTCCGCGCTGGCGGCGCCGGTCTGCATCTCGCCGAGCTTCTTGTTGAGCTCCGCGATCTGCTTCTTGTAGTCGCCGTTGGCGCGCGTGAGCTGCTCCATCTTCTCCTTGGGGACGAAGCTTCCGTCCGCCGCGTTGACGAGGCGCAGGTTCTCCGCGCCCTGGAGCTTTTCCGTGAGCTGCGCGTACAGCTCGTCGCCGAGGATGGGTTTCAGAAATTCCAGTTCATTCATCGAATTCACTCCTTATTGGGTCGTTGTTGCCGCCAACGTGGTTTATGCAGGTTCTCGCCTCCTGCTCCGGCGGCCCGGTGCGTCACCTGCTCCGGCAGGCATATAACAGCCGCGTCCCGATTGGACCGCGGCGCGTTATCAGGATTCGGCCTTGCGGCGCTTGCGCGCGGGCCTGACCTCGGCCGACGCGGCGGATTCCTCCAGCTCCGCCTGGGGCGGCGCGAACAGCGCTTCCTCCTGCGCCTTCGCCGCGCGGTCCAGCTCGTCGGTCAGCCGCTTGTAGAAGCCGCTGGACAGGCCGGACTTGGCGATGTCCATGAAGTGGGCGCGGAAGTAGCTGTCGGAGCAGCGCGCCCGGCGGTCGATGTCCAGGATCTCGTGCATCAGATAGCGCAGCGTGTTCGCGTCGCTGGGGGACAACTGAATGTTGAGCATGGGGGTTCCTCCTTTCAAGTATGCAAAAGCCGCGCGGATGCGCGGCGATTGTTCGTTGGGTGTATAGGTGCTATCCTATTGCGGTGTTTGCCCTGTGCTTTCGAGTTCGATTTTTCTACGAGAGACACAGAAACACAGTCCCAGAAGATTGATTTGAAACCATGCTTCAGCGTAGCGCCTACCGTTTTCGGCGTATTCGGTAATATAGTGATGCAGCACTCTTTCTACCTCCTTCCCATGAAAAAACCGCCCGGGTGGGCGGTATGAATTGTCAATGGGTTATGACAAATATCTCCGAGTATGCTCCGTCGGCTCAACCTTGATGTTGTTGTTTGCATCAAGACTGATAATGAGCGTAGGCAACGGTTGCGAGGCGATGTCATCGCGCAAACCGTCAGACCTTACTCCCGTTGGCTGAGCAAAGATCATCTGGTCAATAATAATAGCAAAATCCTGCTTTTTGAGTTTTTCTATGGAAAGACCATGCTCGATGCAGTATGGTTCCGCGTAATGAAGCGCAAGCGCTCTTTGCAACGGTTTGTTCCTCACCCTTGGCTCCATTCAGATCACTCCTTGTCAAAAATTTCCCACATTCCAATGGAGTTATAGATGCAACTGTACTGCTGTTCAAATATCCTCAATACAGCTTTATCACCGGATGATGATAGCAGACAACTGCTTGTCGTGCCCGGATGCGTATGTCCACTCCAGCGCCAACCTTCCGCGTGCATTTTCTTTAAAACTTCTTCACTAATCCTTGTTTCATAAGGATTACCGCGAACGAGCATCCGTTCACCTTTTCGAGTAAACATCGCATATTCAACGCCGGTTTGCGCCGTCAACGCAGATAGATCATGCATATTCACGGCTTGCTTCTTTACAATTGCGCGACTATCTACTTCCGGAAGCAGTGCCAGTAGACGCTGTTGACGATTATTCAATGGACGATCAAAGTGAAGAATCGCGCTTGGATTGCCCTTACCCGTATTGCGTTGTTCAATCGGGCTCATAATCCGCGCCATAGTTCCACCCCTCAAGTTCATTATACCACCGTTTTCTGGTGATTTCAAGCTTTTAATCTTCCGTGCCGCCTCGCTCAGCGTGACCCTTCCGCCCTCGCGGGCGATCTTGCGCGGCAGCTTCGTCTCGCCCGTGTAGGCTCGGAGCGCGCGCTGCCACTTGTCCACGTAGGCCTTGGCGTAGCGCTCGTCCTCCGGGGTCGTTGCAACGGCCTGGCGGCGCTTCCAGTAGCGCACCTGGCGCTCCATGTAGCGCTGCTGCTGGCGGTTGGCGTAGCCCTCCAGGTCCTGCTCGCGGGTGTAGCCCAGCTCGTCGCGCTTGCGGCTGCTCTTGTCGGTCAGCCCCGGCACGTACACGGTCATGCTGTGGCCGCAGTTGGGGTGGAACAGGCCCGCCGCCTCCGCCTCGGCCAACGTGCCCTCGGCCTCCGGGTGATTCGCGGCGGCGTCGGTCAGCGCCAGCACGGCGCGCTCCCAGTCTATGCACATGGGACAGGTGTCCTCGTGCTCGGAGATGATGACCAACTCCTCGCCGTGGGCCAGCGCGTCCTGGCGGTAGCCCTCGCGCATGGCGCGCATCATGCCGGTACGCACGGCCATCTCCGCGTAGCTGTCCATGTTCCAGTGCCGCCCGGCCCGATCCTCAAAGCCGATGATGCCCTTCTCCGCGAAGGCGTTGAGCGCGGGCTTGATCGCGTCCCGCGTGGTGATCGTGCCCGTGGCCTGCATGGACACCGCCGCGCCGATGATGCGCCGGTAGTTGTCGTCCACGTCGCGCAGGATCGCGCTGTGCGCGGCGTCGAAGCGCTCGGAGAGCTCATCTGTGAGCGTTGCAACAGCGTTGAAGCGGCTCTCGGGGACGGAGTGGAGGAAACCTCCAAGCGCCCGGTACTCCTCGCGGAAGGCCGCCTCGCCGGTCTCAAAGGCGTTCTCGATCAGCGCGTTGCGAAGCTCGCCGCTCTCCCGGGCCAGGTGCTCCAGCGAGCGCCGGATTTCGGTCTGCAACTGCTGGACTTCTCGCAGCTTGCGCTCGGCCCAGCCGGTTTCGTCGACGCCGCGGGCGAGGCGCTTTGCCACCTTGCGCAGCATCTCCTCCTCGGCGCGGGCGTAGAGATCGAGCAGTGCGGCGGCGTTGTCTTGGAGCTGGTTCGGCGTCACGGCTCATTCACTTCCTCCGGCTCCTCCGCGGGCGTAGTCGGCGGTTCCCGCTCAAAGTCGCCCAACTGCACGTCGGGCATGGGCGGCTCGAGTTCGACGTTGAACTCCTTGCGGCAGCGCTCGGCTTCCTCGTTGCGCTGATCTTCTCCCCAGTCGGGGTGCAGCATGGCGATGCGCGTGTCGAGACTCGCGGACTGCGCGCGCTGCAAAAGCTCTATGGTCGTCGCCACGGTCTGCTGATCGACGCCGGAGCTCTCGGGGAAGGTGACGTGGATCTCGGTGTCACGCGCGCTGCCCGAGCCGGAGTAGAGCGCGGCGTCGAGCCGCACCAGCGCGGTCATGATGGATTCCAGCGCCGCCTGCCAGTAGGTGCGCTTCTTGTTGCGGGTGGTGAAGCTCTTGTGCTCGCGGATCTCCAGCGCCTTGCCGGAATCGGAGCTGCCGGAGATGTCCATGCCGAAGGTCTGCGGCGAGTAGCCCGCGTGGGACAGTATGTTGCGCACCAGCTCCGTGCAGGTGTTGGCGTGATCGGTGGCGCGGATCGCGGGCTGATGGGTCGTGATGGCGTTGGAGCCCGCCTTGTCCACGTCGATGTCCATCGCGACATAGGTTTCGATGTCCGGGTCAAACTCCCAGCTTGCGCTCTGGGCGATGCCCTCCAGCATTTCGTTCGGCGGTCGGCGCAGGTATTCCACCGGCACGATGGTCTTGGCCTTGCCGAGCCGGATGTCGCGCACCCAGGAGGAGTAGGATTCGTCCAGCGCGTCGCACATGTCGCGCAGGCCGTCCAGGTCGCTTCTGCCGCGCATCGAGGCGCGCCACATGCGGTTCG
The DNA here is from genome assembly GCA_947600345.1 of uncultured Clostridia bacterium. Lineage (GTDB taxonomy): Bacteria > Bacillota > Clostridia > Christensenellales > Aristaeellaceae > SFTH01. The sequence continues at coordinate 529 of CANQGC010000120.1, read as the reverse complement.
GGCGCATGTTGGCGATGTGCACCGCCAGCAGCTCGTCCACCGGCGCGACGATGGTCGCGCCCTCGAAGCCGAAGGCGCGCAGTTCAGCCTCGGTGCCCATGGTGCCCAGCTCGTTCTCCTTGCCGTGGTAGACGGCCATCTCGATCCGGCCCCGGGTGTAGCACTCGTAGATGCGCGTGTAGTTGCCGCTCTTCTTGTCGATGACCACCGGCGTGAAGAAGTGGACGCACATCAATTCGCCGAGGAAGTATTCGGCCCAGGCCGCGTCCGGCTGGACGATCTCGATCAGGGGATGGTCCAGGCGCTTCGCGTTCCAGCGGAGCTTGAGGTACACGTCGCCCAGCGCCGCGGCGGTCTCGGCGGCCTCGTTCAATTTGTTGTGCAGGTTGTTGAGGCTGAGGATGTCATCGACGCGCTCCTGCTCCTTGCTGTTCTTTAGTTCCTCCTTGCCCCGGAACGCCGCGAACTTGGGCGGCATGGAGAACAGCAGGTCGGCGCTGGTGGCCGCGATGTCCGAAGCGATGGGGAC
>CANQGC010000119.1 GCA_947600345.1 uncultured Clostridia bacterium | reverse complement strand
GCGGTATCTAACTGATTAACAAACCGACAAGGGGCTGTGGTTGGAGCCTCCGTTGAACCGTCTTGCGGTAGGTGAAAGAAACCAATCCACAGCATCCCTCTCAGTGTAGCACACCGTTGGAGAACGGTCTATAAATACTACTCTTTTATAATACGAGGAGGAAGGAGAGATGTTCATGAAGCGCGTGAGAAGACTGATGCCGCTCTTGCTTGTCGCGGCGATGCTGCTTTGCGGGCTGCATGCCTGCGCGGAGGTGGAGCTCGTTCCCGGCATGCTGATGGCGGCGGGGGAGAGCTTTTCCGAGGGCACTGTGCCGGGCAGTGAAGCCTGGCGGGAGGGCGGACAGCGCCGGGCGACGGTGAGCCGGATTGAATTTCTGGACAGCCTGGCGGACGCGCCGGAGGACGCCTGGGACATGTCCGCGCTGGGGGATCGCAGTGTGCTGGGCTGGCGGTACTACAGCGGCGATAACGATTATACGGTGCTCTACATCGCGGCGGAGGGCGGCGTGAAGGCGAATCCGGACTCCAGCTACCTCTTCGCGGGCTACGGCGTCGAGGCGGAGGCGGTCAGCATTTCGCTCGATGGCAGCTTCGACAGCTCCACCGCTGAGAATCTGACGGGCATGTTTCAGGGCGCGCAGTTTTTCGCCCCCGACGTGATGGGGATCGAGCAGCTGGACACCTCCGGCGCGACCTGCATGGCGCACATGTTCGAAAATTGCTTCTTCTTGTCGGGGGGTACGCTCTCGCTGCAGGGCATGGATACCTCCTCGGTGGAGGACATGTCCGACATGTTTCGCGGCTGCGTCAGCGACAGGGAGGACTTCGCGCTGGATTTAAGCGCCGTCTCCACCGCTGCGCTGAAGGCTTCGAGCGGTATGTTTGCCGATTGCGGCGCGGCGCGCATACAGGTGGGCCCGGACTTCGACGCGGACAAGCTCGACCCGAACGCCTTCGACGGCTGCCGGGCGGACGGCGTCTCCCGCTGAGGGGACGCAAATCGGCGGACGCGGCAACTTCGGACGGGTGCGAATCCCGGCGCAAGGGCGCGCTCCCTGGAAGCGGAAGCGAGCGGCCGGACGAGCAGATTTGATGAATTGGATGAAAGAAGAAAGGAGCAACGACGATGAACATCAGGAAGCTTTTGTTGTGCCTCGCGCTGACAGTGGCGCTCGCGCTTTGCACGGCGGCGCAGGCGTCCTCGCAGAGCATTGCCGAGATGCAGGCGCAGATCGACGCGCTTCAGGCCCAGCTCGACGCGCTGATGGAGAGCGGCGCGAATTCGGAGGAGGAAGCGCCCGCCTCCGGCGCGGGCGGAACGCTGATGTGCGCGGAGGACAGCTACATCTTCTGGCTGGACGACGAGACCGGCGGCCACGTGCCGGGCAATCCCTCGCAGGCGCGCAGCGAAATCGTGCGCATCGAATTCCGGGACAGCCTCGCCGGGGCGGGGTCGGACGCCTGGGACATGTCCGAGGCGGGGGACGGCAGCGTGCTGGGCTGGACCGAGCGCGCGGACGGCGGCCTGGGTTTGGTGATCGCCGCGGACGGCCCCGTGCGCGCCAACGCGGACAGCAGCTACCTCTTCGGCAGCTACACCGGCGTGCGCGAGATCGAATTCAACGGCTGCTTTGACAGCTCCGGGGCGAACAAGACGCACGGAATGTTCGAAAGCTGCAAGGCGCTGGAGTACCTGGATCTGTACCAGCTGGATACCTCGAATGTGACGGACATGTCCTCCATGTTCTGGGGCTGCGAGGCGCTGCGCTCCCTCGATCTCTCTGGGCTGAACACGTCGAAGGTCGAGAATATGAGCTACATGTTCAACGGCTGCAGCGGCCTGGAGGAGCTGTACCCCACGGATATGGATACCAGCGCCCTGAAGAATATGTCGAATATGTTCGAAGATTGCGATTCGCTGGTCTCCATCGACCTGCAGGGCATGGACACCTCGAACGTCACGGACATGTCGTATATGTTCTTCAGCTGCGATGCGCTGCGATCCATATTCATGGCGGGCCTGGATACGGCGCGGGTCGAGGACATGTCCGACATGTTTGTATTCTGCAGAGACCTGCGCCTGGTGGACGTGAGCGGCTTTGATACCACCAGCGTCACCAACATGAGCGGCATGTTCCAGGGGGATAAAATGCTTCAGGAGCTGAATCTGGAGAGCTTCGACTTCGTCCGCGTGACCGACGCCAGCGAGATGTTCAAGGACTGCTCCATGCTGCGCAACATCTGGTTCGGCGACGACTTCATACTGGACATCGAGTGCGACGCCGAGGATATATTCGAAAATTGCACTGCGACGGTGCACAGCCCCAACGATGCGGACGCGGTCGAGCGCGCGAGCTCCGCTTCGACCGGCAGCCGCGTGCTGTACAACGGCGGCGCCGACCTCGAGCATCTGCCGAACAATCCCTCGGTGCGGCGCGACGAGATCACCAGCATCTTATTCTTGGACAGCCTGGACCAGGTGCCCCATTCCGGCGTGTGGGACGCGTCCATGGACGGGGACGGCAGCGTGCTGGCCTGGATCGAGCGCAGTGGGAGCGTTGCGGAGCTGATGTTCGCCGCGGAGGGCGGCGTGCGCGGCGGCGAGAGCTGCTCCGGCATGTTTTACGGGTACTCCAACCTGAGGAGCATCTTCTTCAACGGCTGCTTCGACACCACCGGCACCCGCTTCATGGACAACATGTTCGCCTGGTGCACGAGCCTGACCGAGATCGACCTCACCGGCCTGGATACCTCCCAGGTGTGGGACATGAGCTTCATGTTCTACAACTGCTCCTCCCTGGAGACGGTCATCGCGGAGGACATCGACACCCGCTACGTGGTGGACATGCAGGCGATGTTCATGGACTGCAAGAACCTGATCAGCCTGCGCCTGGGCGAGGGCTTCGTGGTAGATTGCCGCGCTCCGGCCATGCTGGACGGAACGCAGTTTGAGGGGATGGATCTGTTCTGAACGGAAACTTGAACGCAATTCTGAGCGCCGGCTGGCTGCGCGTCATCGTCGCACCCCTGCTCGGCGCGATCATCGGCTACATCACCAACGACCTGGCGCTGAAGATGCTGTTCCGGCCCTACGAGGAGGTGCGCATCGGACGCTTTCACGTGCCCTTCACGCCCGGCCTGATTCCCCAGCAGAAGGGGAGGATCGCCCGAGCGCTGGGCGAGGTCATCGCAGGAAAGCTGCTGGACGCGGAGACGCTCAGCCGCGAGGCGCTCTCCGATTCGGCGATGGAGAAGCTGCGCGCGGCGCTGAACGGCTGGCTCGAGGCCCAGTGCGCCGACGAGCGGTCGCTGCGGGAGCGGCTGGAGGCGCGCTTCGCTCCCGAGCGCGTGGACGAGATGCGGGACCTGCTCGCGCAAAGGGTTTCGGACTTCGCGATCGGCAAGCTGCAGGAGGCGAACCTGGGCGAGATCGTGGCGGAGCAGGTGCTCTCGGCGATCCGCGCCAAGCTGAGCCATCTGCCCATGGGCTTCCTGTTCGAGGGCGCCTTCGAGCCCATGCGCGCGAGCATCGCGAGCTCCGTCGAGCGGAAGCTCGCAGAGGCCGGGCCCGCGCTGGTGCGGGAGAAGCTTGCGGAGGCGGGCGACAGCCTGCTGGAAAAGTCCGCAAGCGAGCTCAGCGCGAACTACCGGGACCGCATACCGGCGCTGACCGAGGCGCTGCTCGGGCTGTACCGGGAGCTGTTCGAGAACCACATCGAGTCGATCCTTCGCGCCGTGCACCTGGACGAGATCATCGAGCGCAAGATCGAAAGCTTCGACGCCCGTGAGCTGGAGACCGTGGTGTTCGGCGTGATGCGCCGGGAGCTGCGCGCCATCGTCTACCTGGGCGCGCTGCTGGGCTTCCTCATGGGCTTCATCAACCTGCTGTTCTAAGGCAACACCGCACAGAACGGCGGCGCGTCAGGCGATGCCTTTTCCACGGCGACTCGCTCGAATCTTTGATTCAGAGGCGCCTCGCTCAAATCTTTGATTTGACCGAGGCAGTCGCCACGGGCGACTTGCGAACCCTTTGGGTTCGCAACCTTCCGAGCCGGTCGCCCGATAGGGCGACTTGCGAACCCTTAGGGTTCGCAACCTTCATCTGCTGCGTACAAATCTTTCGACTTACCTCCAGTAAGCCTTCAAGATTTGCGCTTGCATCTGACGAAAAACTCATTCGCCGGACGACCACCTCCTTTGCGTGGTGCTGCCTAATGGTAAGCAAGCAACCCGCGCTTGACAGCGATTCGAACGAGGAGTAAAATAATGGGGTGAATTTCCATTGAAAAGGATGAATCGTATGCGTAAAATCATTGCCTTGCTGACCGCCCTGCTGCTGGCGCTGAGCGCCGCCGCCCTGGCGGATGAGATGCCCACCACGCCGCCGGATATCGCCCTCGCGGACGTCACGCCCACCCCGGAGCCCCCGCCGCCGGCAAACCCCAGCATACTGATGTCCGACCCCCAGCGGGCGACCGCGATGGCGGTGGGCGGGCTCTTCACCGCGAGCGCCACGGTGCTCGGCGGCGATATTCCCCGCGACACCATCACCGAGATTCGCTTCGAGTCCAGCCTGGAGAACGTGCCCGCCGGTTCCTGGGACGTGTCCGCCGAACAGAACGGCAGCGTGCAGGCCTGGGTGCAGGGCGGATTGCTGGTGATCGCGGGCCAGGGCGGCGTCTGGGCCAACGAGGATTCTACCAGCCTGTTCGCCGGATACTCCGCGCTGACCAGCATCGACTTCAACAATAGCTTCCACACGGAGCTGGCGGCGAACCTCTCCCACATGTTCGAGGGCGACTGGAGCCTCGCCGCGCTGGACACCTCGACGCTGATGACGCCCCACGCCACGGACCTGTCCTACATGTTCAACTCCTGCGCGTCGCTGAAGGAGCTGGACGCGTCCGGCCTCTACACCGGCAACGCGACGAGCATGGAGGGCATGTTCCTGCTCGACGCGAGCCTGGAATCGCTGGACCTGTCCGGCTTCGAGGATCGGAACGCCGAGAGCCTGGCGAGCATGTTCGAGGGCTGCGCGGCGCTCAAGTCGGTGACGCTCAGCGGCTTCCGCTTCGAGGAAGGAAAGAACCTGCGGCGCATGTTCGCCGACTGCGCGGCGCTCGAGAATCTGAACGTCGGCGCGGGCTTCCCCACGGACAGCGAGACCGATGGCATGTTCGATAACTGCCCGGCGAAGCTCGTGGCGCGCGGCGTGGAGATGAGCGCGGCGGACTGGGCGAACCTGGGAAGCTACGCGAACCTGAAGCGCAAGTCCAGCGGCGACGCGGTGCGCTGGTTGCAGACCAAGTTGCTGGCGCAGGGCTACGCGATCGACACGGTAGACGGCGCGTTTGGCGCGATCACCGAGGAGGCGCTCAAGGCCTGGCAGACCGCCAACGGCTTCGAGCCCACCGGCGTCACCAGCGCAGACCAGGTGCTTCTCCTTCTGGCCCAGTAACCAATCCAACCCAGCGTAACCCCAGAAGGGAGATTCTTAAGAACCTCAGGTTCTTAAGCAGGAATTCTTAAGGGACAGCGTCCCTTAAGCGGGTCCGGGCAGCGCCCGCCGGGTCTGGGCGGAGCCCAGCGTCTCCCCGCACCCCAGCGGCCCGCGGCGCTCATCCATCGCCCCGCCCATGCGCACCAACGCCCCATCGCCCCCATACCGCGGGCCGCGCGAAGCGCCTTTTGAATCGGGAAGCTGCGCTTCCCGATTCAAAACAGCAAACGCAACGCCCCGCCTCATCCATACACACTCTCCAAAGGGAGCCGCCTCCAACCGAGGCGGCTCCCTTCTCCATCCCTCCATCCATCCCTTCTTCCTTCCTCCCCCCAGGTGGACGTGCACCGCAAAGCGCTCCCGCGAATAGTCTGTAGGGCAATCCATCCGTGAGGGGGAAGACCCATGCTGTTAGAGGAAGTCCTAATGTACCTGGCCGAGCGCGTCACCGCGCTGATCCTCCACCTCTCCGCCCGGGGCTCGTTTCCCAAGCCGCTCTCGAGCGAGGAGGAATCGGCGCTCGTGGAGCGCATGGCCGCGGGCGACCCGGACGCCGCGAACCGGCTCATCGAGCACAACCTTCGCCTGGTGGCACACATCGCCAAGAAGTACGCGCGCTCCAGCGACGCCGAGGACCTGGTCTCCATCGGCTCCATCGGGCTGATCAAGGCCGTACATACCTTCCGCCCGGAGGCGGGCAGGCTCACCACCTACGCCTCCCGCTGCATCGAGAACGAGATTCGCATGCACCTGCGCGCCAGCAAGAAGCTCCGCAATACCTCCGCCATCTCCGACGCCGTCACCCGGGACCGGGAGGGCAACGAGGTGCAGATCACCGACCTGCTGGGCACCGACAAGGACATGGTGCCCGACGAGGTGGAGGCGCGCATCGACGGCGGCCGCGCGAGGCGGCTGATCGGCGAGGTGCTCGACGCGCGCGAGGCCCGGGTGATCCGCCTGCGCTACGGCCTGGAGGACGGCGCGCCCCACCCCCAGCACGAGGTCGCAAAGCTGCTGGGTATCTCCCGCAGCTACGTCTCCCGCATCGAAAAGCGCGCACTGGAGAAGCTGCGGGAACGGATGGAGTAGGGGGCGCAAAGCGCACGCCCCCATCAGAAAGCCACTAGGCAAGCGGAGGATTCTGTGGTATAATGTTTACCAGAGGAAGCTTGAAATCTGCGAAGCGGAGGGGAGCCGATGAATTTTTCCGACGATGCCTTTGTGACGATGCTGCTCTCCGTGGCGCTCTCGCCCAATCGGGAGGAGTACGCCCGGCCGCTGAGCACCCAGGAGCTGACCCGGCTGGAGGCGCGGGTGCGCGAGAGCGGGCTGCGCAGGCTGGGGAAGCTGATGAACGTGGACATCAGCGGGCTGATGCTGCATTTGGACATCTCCGAGGAGGAGGCCTACCGAATCTACACGCTGCTCAACCGGGGCGTGCAGCTGAGCTACGCGCTGGAGAGCTGCCAGCGGCAGGGCATCGAGCTGGTCACCCGCTGCGACACCGGCTATCCCCAGCGCCCGCTCAAGCGCATGGGCGAGGCCGCGCCGCCGGTGTTCTACCGCTGCGGCAACGAGGCGCTGCTGCACGGGCCGATGCTGGCCATCGTGGGCATCAGCGGCGTCAAGACCAGCCCGGAGGTGCGCGAGGCCATCGAGTTCCTGGTGCGGGGCGCGGTTCGCCTGGGCTACGCGGTGCTCACCGGCGGCGAGCGGGGCGTGTCCCGGGTGGCGCTGGGCGTGGCGCAGCAGTGCGGCGGCGCGCTGGTGGAGGTGCTCGGCGGCGGCATGCAGGAGCGCATGCGCGAGGAGGGCGTGGCCGAGCTGCTGGCCGAGGGCCGGGCGGCGCTGGTATCGCTGGAGCACCCTGAGGCGCTGTTCACGGTGACCCACGCCATCGCCCGCAATAAGCTGCTGTTCTCGCTCTCGGAGGCGGCGTTCGTGTTCAACACCGACGGCAAGCGCGGCGAGCAGGACGCCATCCGCAGCCGCTACTGCGACTGGATCTACGCCTGGACGGGCTTTCCGGCGAACCAGAGCCTCATCGCCCGGGGCGCGATCCCGGCGGCGAATATCCCCAAGCTGGATTTGGACGAGCTCAGCCGCCACTGGCGTGGCGGCGAGGCCGAGCAGATGAATCTGTTCGACCTGCTGTAGCCGGCAGGGCCGGCGGCCATCTGCTGCCGCGCATGAGCGACGGACTTCCGGCGGCATAGATCCGACCGCCGGAAGTCCTGCGTTGCGTTTCTGTAGGAGCGATAGTACGAAGCACGACCTCTGGCCCCATAGATCCGAGGGCCAGAGGTCTTCGTTTGGGGAACGGGGACTCGGCCTAAGCGCGGCAGCAGAAGGGAGAATCCAAGGAACCTCAGGTTCCTTGGTGGGAATTCTTAAGGGGCAAAGCCCCTTAAGGCAACACCGCACAAATAAGGTGGTCAGCAGGCGAATGAATTTTTCGTCAGATGCAATTGCAAATTCCGAAGGCTTACTGGAGGTAAGTCGAGGAATTTGCAAGCAGCAGATGGCGGAAAAGGCATCGCCTGATGTGCCGCCGTTTTGTGCGGTGTTGCCTTAAGCAGGTCTGGGCGGAGCCCAGCGTAGCCCCAGGGGCTGCGCACAGTAGGCGGTTGCGGTGTAAGGCAAAAGGCCGCACTTCCAGGCGGCCCGCGGTATTTATCTATTGCCCGGCAATGCGAACCGAGGCTCCATCGCCACCATACCGCGGGCCGCGGCGGCGCGCCTTTTATGAGGGGAAGCGCAGCTTCCCCGATTTAAAAGT
>CANQGC010000118.1 GCA_947600345.1 uncultured Clostridia bacterium | reverse complement strand
CCTTGACCATCTTTTGATGGCCTGTTTTCCTATGCCCTTTTCGCGCGCTTCGTGTCTGCTTGCAGTTTCAAACTTCCACCTCCCCGTCTTCCTCGTCGTCCTCATCTGCGGCGCGCAGGCCGCGGATGTAGCCGTCATACCAGACGGCAGCCAGCACTTCGTTCGGGTCGTCACGCAGCGCCTTGTCCTCCTCGATGCCCCTATAGGCGTCCGCAGCCGCTCGCGCGCAGTTCGTAAGCTCCGCGCAGCGCTCCAGCAGGTAGTCCCGCGCGATGCGCTCGCCGGGGGTTCCAGGGTTCCAGTAGTTGTGCTTCATGGTTTTGTTCCTCCTCATGATGTATTTCCTTCTCGCAGTCGCAGCGCTCGCCCGGGTCCAGGTGCGCGCCGCAATGCGGACAGGTCGAAAAGTAGGGCTTCTTCATAAGCGCCAAAACCGATATGTTCGATCCCTCCCGGGCACCTTCTCGTAGTCGATGCCCGCCTTCAATAGCTGATTGTGAACCTTGGACAGGTGCCGCCCCGCCGCGCGCACGGCGTCCTTGCCCGCCGTCCTGTAGCCGGTCTCTCCCACAAGCTCCGTCATGCTGCCCTGCCAGCCCTCCGGGTGCGCCTGTAAGAGGGCCTGGACGGCCTTCACGAGCGGGTCGACGCTCGGGGTCAGCGGGGCGTTGGTGCGCCTCCACAGGCAGGCCTCCGGGTCAAATTCCACGGGGAAGGACTGCATCTGCACGTCCCGCCCGGCGATCAACAGCCTGCCGGTGCTATCCTCCCGCTCCTTCTTCTGGATGCCGATGGTGGTATCCACGCAGCCGGTCAGGCCGGAGGAGCCGGAGGAATTGTTCATGAAGTCGGTCTCATCCACCGTCTTGCGGTAATGGTGCAGCACCAGGATGCAGACGTGCAGCTCATCGGCCAGGGCCTTCAGCGGGTTCATGACGCTGTAGTCGCTGTAATAGACGTTCGCGCCCGCTCGCTCCGACGGCCGAACCTTCGCCAGCAGGTCGATGACGATGAGGTTCAGGTTCGGGTGCCAGCCGGCGAACTGCCGGAGCTGTTCGATCAGGCCGCCGCTCAAGTCCTCCGACGTGACGGCGAGAAAGCAGTTGTCCGGGGCCTCGACGCCGTCCGGGCAGAGACTTTCCTGCCGATCCTGGAGCTGCCGCTTGGAGGATTCCAGGGCCAGGTAAAGGGCGTCGCCCCGCATGGTCTCGAAGCCCAGGAAGGGCTCGCCGTTTGCCACGGCCAAGCAAAGTTGCTGGGCAAACCAGCTCTTGCCGTACTTGGGCGGGGCCAGCAGCAGCGCCAGGCCCTCTGGAAGAATCCGCTCCACGATCCACTTGAGGGGCGGGAAGTTCATGCGCTGGAGCTCGTGCGCCGTAAAGGTCGCCAGGGGTTTCGTTGTGGGCTGGATGTGTGAATCCATTTATATCACCACCTAAAAGTTATCGAGCTGTAAGTCCGCCAAGCACCAGCGCCGCAGCGCCGCGTCGAATTCCGGGGAATTCTCGGAGGTTTCAGGCGTAAACCGCGCCAGCACCGCCGCCGCATCCTGGAGCGCGTCGCAGAGGCGGCAGTACTCCCGCAGCCGCTCGCGCTCCTCGCGGCGTCGCCTCACGGCGGGGCTTTCCCCTATAGGGATGGACGGGCGGCGGTTCGCCGCGTCCGTGACGCCCAGGCCGAAGTCCTCGTTCAGCCGTTGCGCCGCCTCCAGCGGGGAGACGCCCAGCAGTTTCGCCGTGAGGTCGACGGCGTCGCCTCCGGCACCGCAGGCAAAACACTTGCAACGCCCCGTCCGCTTGTCGAAGCTGAGTGACGGGTGGCGATCCGAATGCCACGGACAGAGCGCTTTGCCGAACCGCGTGACCTCCAGGCCGTAGGCCTCCGCCGCGTCCCGGGCGGTCACACGCTCCCGGACGGCTTGGAACAGCGCGCCCACGGTTACGCCTCGCCCTGGCGCTGGGCCTCTTGGTCAAGCCAGCGGGTCAGGCTGTTGACTGGGATCAGAATCCGACGGCCCGCACGAATCGACGGCAGCGGGTCGGTCGAACGCTTCAAAAACTCGTCAAGCACCGGCAAGCTAATGCCGACGGATGCAGCAGCCTCCTCACGGCTGAAGCACGTTTTGGTCTCCATGATTACGCCTCCAATTCTTCGATTTGTTTATATATTATCACCGATTCGTTTACAATACAAGGCTTCTGAATGTTAATTCTCTTCGAAATGATTAGTTCGGGATTGATTACTCGCTTATATTCGTGATACAATAAGGTGTGAGGTGCTGAACAATGAATGAATACGGGGCTAATGTCAGACGCATAAGAAAAGAGAAAGGCTTATCCATGCAAAACATAGCGGATAAGCTAAATTGTTCCATGCAAGCTGTTTCACAATATGAACGAGGCACAAGGAAGATAACTTTAGAAACAGCGAAGAAACTCGCCGCCGCGCTGGACGTGCCGCTTGATTCTCTGATAGAGCTCGAGTATACTGAGGACGGCCCGCGCATCCCTCCGACGGAGGAGGAGCGCAAGCTGGAGCGGATGGACGCCGAACTCGCGCACGATGTCCTCACGGGGAAAACCTCGCCGGAGGACGCGCGCATTCTGAAGCCCTTCCGCCATTTGAACAATGATGGCCGGGACAAGGTCGTCGCCTATGCCTCCGATCTGGAAGGCAATCCCAAGTATCAGCGCATTCAATAACTCCGCAAACGTCGCAAATGCCGCAAACGCGCGCGTTATTGTACAATAACGTCTATAACGCACACATTCCGCAAATGCCGCAAACGTCGCAAACGCGCAGACAGGCGGGCAGAGCCCGCCCCCTATAGGGGAAAGGTTGGGAGGTCGCACAATGGCCAGGGGTAGAGCCGCCAACGGCAGCGGCACGCAGCCGCGCCAGCGCAAGGATGGACTCTGGGAAGTCCGCTACTGCGCCGGTACCGATCCGGGCACCGGCAAGCCCATTCGAAAGAGCATCTACGGCAAGACCTCCGAGGAGGTCGCCCAGAAGCTCCGCGCCATAACCGCCGCCGTCGATACAAACACCTTCATAGAGCCCCAGAAGATGGCGCTCGCAAAGTGGCTCGACATATGGCTGTCCGAGTATTGCGGGGCGATCAAGCCCGGCACGCTGAAGGCATACAGCGACAACGTGCGCCTCCACATCAAGCCCGCCCTGGGCGCGGTGAAGCTGTGCGAGCTTCGCCCCCATGACGTCCAGACCTTCGTCAACAACCTTCAGCGCGGGGCTTCGCCCCTCTCCCCCCATACGGTGAAGAATGTCCACGGGACGCTGTGCAAGGCGCTATCCGAGGCCGTGCGCGTCAAGTATATCCCCTCCAACCCCGCCAACGGCTGCATCCTGCCGAAGGTCACGCGGGAGGAGATTCATCCCCTGGAAGGGGAAGAGATTGCCGCCTTCATGCGATCCATCCAGGGAAGCCCCTCGGAGCCGGTGTTCTTCGTCGCCCTCAATACGGGAATGCGCCTGTCCGAAATCCTCGGCCTGCGCTGGTCGCGGGTGGACTTCAAGAAGCAGACGATCCGGGTAGACGCGCAGCTCCTCGTGAAGCGCGGGAAGGATACAGAACGCACGCTGGGCCTGCCAAAGAACAGCCGCTCGCGCAGCTTCAAGGCCGCGCCCGCCGTAATGGACTGCCTCAAGGCCGTGCAGCGCCGCCAGAAGGAATGGCGCTTGAAAGCCGGGCAGGCGTGGGACAATCCGCTCGACCTGGTATTCACCGACGAAGCCGGGCACGAAGTCCCGCACGCGACCATCGAGCACCGCTTCACTCGGATCATGCAGAGCATCCCCCTAGAGGGGCACCGCTTCCACGATCTCCGGCACACCTTCGCCACGGAGAGCATACGCGCCGGTATCGACGTCAAGACGCTCTCCGAGATGCTGGGGCATTCGAGCGTCGCCTTCACGCTGGACGTCTACGGCCACGTCACCAGCGCCATGCAGGACGACGCGGCGAACCGCCTGCAAGCCCTCATCCTGGAACGCAAATCAACCCTTTGAAGCCCGATTCCGGGCCTTTTCGGAACCGAATTGTGGTAAAAATTGTGGTAAACGCCCATTCTGGACAAAAGAAAAAAGCCCGAAAACGCTGTGTTTTCAGGGCTTTTTAAATGGTGCGGGAAACAGGACTTGAACCGCTCAGGACAACGCTCAAAAGCCCTGGAAACACGCACTTTCTGAGTGCCCGTGTCATGAATTGTGTCATGGGTTGCTGAGGCTAATGCAACCGTAAATACTCTACCAGCAATGCATCAAATACTGTTTCGTAACTGTTCAATAATTCGCTTAGCACTCCAAACTGTCGGTGTATATTTGTGGTTCATGACAACGGATCGTCTATCGCTTCTTCGGGATTCAGAAAAACTGATTACAACCATGGTTATATTACGGAAGCTTATTCGTTTCATCACTCAACTAATTAACCACTTCACATAGAAGATAGCCGACATAGATAATCGAGCGTGTCAAATTTTATCAATGGATTGCTGAAAGCATTATCTTTCCTCACAATGCAAACTTATTAGGACCACGAACTACAAACTCATCCAGACCATGAATTGCATTAATAGTATTGAGAAATCACGGGAAATATAGTATAATAGTGAAGGTGAAATAAATATTACCATGAAAACCAGAAATCTGACATACAGTAGTCAAGGAAAGGGGTAGATACTATGGCAAAGAGAAATAGTTTTTCGGAGATTAACTGGCTTCAGATATCTGATTTACATATTTACGATTCAACAGATTTGAATATGATGTTAGATAGTTATAGGAAGTTGGCGCAAAAAATCTCAATTCAGTTTCTGGTAGTAACTGGCGATTATCGACATAAAAAAGATCACCCTGATTATACGGAAGCCCTTAACTTCTTGAACAAAATCGTGAGTATATTTAAGTTAGATAAAAATGATGTGTTTTTGGTCCCCGGAAACCATGATGTTGAAAATTACGAAATGCGGGAAGAAATCATTGAAAATATACAGGGGAAAATTGAAAAAGTAGCCGACCAATACGTAAGCTATATGGATACATCTAATATTTGTCTAGGAAATGCTTTTGGTAAATATTGTGACTTTGTTCACAATTTTTATGATGGTAAAGTTGCAGATGAACGCGTGACAAAGCCTTGGCATGTACAATGTATTCCGTGGAATAATAGAATTAATATCGTCATTCTCAATACAGCTTTAATATCTGATGGCAATAAGGATCATAAGGAAATATTGGACATTAAAACGCTAAGTAGCTTAGATATTAATGATGCTCTACCGACTATCGTATTGGCCCATCACGATATTAACAGTCTAGTGGAATCGCATAAAAAGAGAATATTGAAGATTTTGTCAAAAATCCATGCGAGAGCGTATCTTTGCGGCGACAAGCATAAATTAGAAGTTTCGGTAATAGATAAATATGATGTCCCTGAGGCAGCTATTCCTTGTATTGTTTGTGGTAAATCTGCCGTTCAGCAAGGCGACGACTACTCTGATGTTAGCGTTATTCTTTATTCCTATAAAGCAGATGGAAATGCATATGTCCAGGTATATAAATGGGGCGAAAAATTTTCGTTCGTGACTGATAGCAAATTTTATCATAATATTGACGAGCAGTATTACTTTTATATGGGTGATCCAATTAAGGATATTCGCCCCACAAAGCAAACTAAGGGAAAAAAAGTTGTTAATAAACTCGATGCCAGTACTTCAAAACCGATCTCTATTTGGTTGCCTGATGCTGAATTAGCCGAGGGAAGACAAACAAGATTTAACTCATATACTAAAACAGATGCGATTACAAAGTATTTTGATAATAAATCTGGCAGCTTAGGTATTGTTTCTGTGAAAGGCATCGGAAAAACCTTTGTACTACAGGTCAAGCGGATTAATTCTTCAAGAAAATATGTGTGCCTTCCGGCTTACCAAACACCCTCCATCGACAATAACTGGGCAACAGAGAGAGTATCATTTGATACATATGCTAACTTAAAAACGAATAATCCGTATGATGATTTAGTGCTATTATGGAAATACTCCATAATGTGCTATGTTATAAATCATCTTCAACAGGAAAATAAAGACTATACTCGCACTATTAATGAATACCATAACACAAATAAGATAAAGGGCCTAACTCGTAGTTTATGTATAAACGAGAACAACCTACAATTGGAATTCCTTCTTAAAAATGTCGTAGCAGAATCCAGTTGGATAGAGACCGTAAAACATGATAGTAATGCTATTCGAAATATGTGTCAGATGTTCTTGTCCCTTAGAAGAAGATCGTCCCCAAGAGCGCGCAATTTTGCCATATTTATTGATAAAGTCGATCAGGCCATAAAGCAAACTAATGCTGAACCGCCAGCTGACTGCGTAGTCTGTAAAAAATATAACAGTTATTTGGAATGCACAAGCAAAAGGAAAGGGCCAAGATATTGTTTTGAAGATTCTGGTTGTCAAAGCAAAAACTGCTGTTATGGCTGTGAAGTATTTGCAAGCCCTGAGTCTAACAGTGGCTTGAGAATATACGAAAATTCAAATGCAGCTAAAAGGGTACATGTAAACCTATGGCAATATCTGCAGATTGCGTTAATGAATGCAGCAGGACAGATTTCCGAAGAATTCAAAGGTTCAATCAATGTGTTTTATACAATTCGTCAGGAGGCTCTCCATTGTGAAGAATATCGCATCGGTGAGCAAAACCAAAAAGTCGCGGGAAGGCTATTAAAACTTGAGTACTCGTTTGAAGATCACAAACGTATTTTTGTAGATTGCATCAAAGAGCAGGAGGACTGTTATTTATATGATCCTACAATGAAGAATAAAAAGGGAGAAGAAGAATATGCTTTTGTGGGAGTCTATCAGCTTTGCCATCCCTATTGCAAAAGAGAGGACGGCAGTAATGTATATGAATCTATATTTGAGTGTATATATCGTCATTCATTTGATAGAAGTCGTGATATCCAACGCTTTGGCGAAGAGTTGACGAACCAGCTGCCTAGCATTAAAGCCTGCAAAAATCAGCACGTTCGAGAAGAAAAGGTTAAAAGCATCATTGAGGACATGGCCGCTTCTCTGGCATATAACACAAAAAAAACAGAAAGTACTGTCAATATATCATATTATACAGAGAAAATGCGCTACTTGCCAAACTATTGGGCTGATAATGAGAATTTCGAACAGCTACTGATGCTCATTGACAGAAATTTGTTATTTGAAGATGACGTGCAAAGAATTTGCCGTAAAGTAAATGGATTTGAAAAATGCCCAGTTGAAGGGTGCAAGAGTACAAATTGTAAACGACATCCTTTTTCTATGCTGTATAATATGGGTTATATGGGCTACATTATCCGTAATTCCAATAATGATATAGATGACGTTCAAATATTTTTAGACGCTAGTGAAATTAGCTATTTTGTCGAGCGTGATGATCTTAATACAGTAGATCGAGCAGCTTATATCATTCACCCTGCCCTGACCAAAACCATAGGGAAAAAGTTCAATAAGTCGTTTATGCATTTTACTGGTTTCATTTTAGGCAAAGGGCTTCAAGTCGATGTTACTCTGCTTGATAAGATGCTTGACGATAGAAAACAGTTAACTCATGAAGAATTTATATCAAAGTACTATTATAAGCCATAAGAATATTACTGATGGGTATAGTTGGTTAATCTGGATCCCTAGTTAGAGAACATCGTTCACTTCGATGGGGTCACTAGTTCGAGTCCAGTTGCGGCCACCACAAAATCCTCGATCAGAAATGGTCGGAGATTTCTATATCTCACCCGGGAAAGGATGTGCTGCATGGCAAATTTCATCCCAAAGATAGAGGTGCAAGAAGTTTTGAGGTGTCAAAATTAGGGTAAAGTTGCATAGTTAGAATAATATACGAGGCCCCGAAAGCCCTGTATTTCTTAGGTTTTTCGATGCCTCGAGAACCTGTTCAACTTTTTCTGTAAAAGGCGAGGGACTGTGATAGAATAGTGACATCACAGGAGGGAAACGTATGGGCAGGAAAAGGAACAACGGGATGAGTGAAGAGAAGCGGAACATCATCGGACAGCTCATCGAGATGTACGATATCAAGACGGCAGCGGACATCCAGGAGGCACTGAAGGATCTGCTGGGCGGAACGATCCAGGACATGCTGGAGGCGGAACTGGATCAGCAGATGGAGGCACGGGAGGAGGCCGAGCCGGAGTACAGGGACAGCCGGAACGGATACAAGCCAAAGACGCTGCGGTCGAGCATGGGCGAGATACCGATTCAGGTACCGCAGGATCGGAACAGCGACTTCGAGCCGCAGGTGGTGCCGAAATACAAGAAGAACATCAGCGAGATCGAAGGGAA
>CANQGC010000117.1 GCA_947600345.1 uncultured Clostridia bacterium | reverse complement strand
CCTTGACCATCTTTTGATGGCCTGTTTTCCTATGCCCTTTTCGCGCGCTTCGTGTCTGCTTGCAGTTTCAAACTTCCCCCTCCTCATCCCACGGCGATGGCTTCCTTCGGAAGCCGCGAGAGCTTTCGGTTCGCGCCGGAGGCGGCGTAGATCAGCGTCAGCCCGCCCACCCGGCCGAGGAACATGAGCAGGATCAGCACGATCCGCGACAGCGTCCCCAACCCCGGCGTGATGCCCAGCGTGAGCCCCACGGTGCCAATGGCCGAGGCCGCCTCGAACAGGCAGCTCCCCAGCGGCAGTCCCTCCCCGGCGCTGATGACCATCGCGCCGCCAAAGAACAGCGTCAGGTACATCAGCAGCACCGTGGAGGCGGTGCGCACCGCGCCGGCGTCGATCCTGCGGCCGCAGAGCTGCGCCTCGTCCCGCCGGGAGAACACGGCCAGCGCGTTGGCGAACAGCACGGCCACGGTCGTGGTCTTCATGCCGCCCGCCGTGGAGCCCGGCGCGCCGCCGATGAGCATCAGCACGACCAGCATGCTGCGGCCCACGGAGGAGAGCTCCGTCAGGTCCCGGGTGTTGAAGCCCGCCGTGCGGGGCGTGACCGCCTGGAACAGCGCGCTCAGCGCCCGCTCCCCGGCGGGAAGGTTTGCGTATTCGAAGAAGTAGAGGTAGAGCGCCGGCAGCAGGATCAGGATCGCCGTCGCCAGCAGGATCACCTTGCTCTGCATCTGGTAGCGCCGGATGCGCGGTCCGTGGGTGCGCACGTCGTCCCAGGTGCAGAAGCCGATGCCGCCCACGACGATTAGCAGCGCGATCGTGACGCACACGGCGGGGTTCGCGGCGCAGGACGTGAGCGAGGAGTAGGCGCCGCTCGCGCCGCCCATCAGGTCGAAGCCCGCGTTGCAGAAGGCGGAGACGGAGTGGAACAGCGCCACCCAGACGCCGCGCGGGCCGAAGCGGCCGCAGAACGTGGGCATCATCGCGAGCGCGCCCAGCAGCTCGATGGCGAAGGTCGTTCGGAGCACGAAGCCCGTGAGCCGCACGATGCCCGCCAGGTTCGGCGCGGCGATGCAGTCCTGCAGCGAGCTGCGCTGGGAGAGGGAGATCCTCCGGCTGGACAGCAGCGCGAAGCACGCCGCCGTGGTGATCACGCCCATGCCGCCCACCTGGATCAGCATAAGGATCACCGCCTGGCCGAAGCCCGACCAGCAGAGGGCTGTGTCGCGCACCACCAGGCCGGTGACGCAGACCGCCGACGTGGCGGTGAACAGCGCGTCGCCAAAGGGCGCCGCCCGGCCGTCCCGGGACGCGATGGGCAGCGTCAGCAGCAGCGCGCCCGCCAGGATCAGCGCGGCAAAGCCCAGCACGATGAGCTGGAACGACGACAGGCGCCTCCGCCTGCGCAGAGCCTCCGGCATGACCGCACCCCCTTCCTTTCGCTCTCATTATAAATCCTCCGGCTTAAAGGTGGCATAAAGCTGACCTCTCGCCTCATAAAGAGGGCATTAAGATTTCACCGCTCTGTGGGGAGCCTGACGCGGCTATCCCGGGCATTTCGCGGAGAAATATTGCCGCGGGCGATGCAGGAAAGGGCGAAGCCGCGGCGAATAATACAACGACGCCGCGTTCGGCGGCGGGAAGCCGCCCGCCCGGCCCACGGGCGGCGCGCGGTGCATCCGCATGGATTTGGAACGGGAATCTGGAAAGGCTATTTCGGAAGGGAGTGAGGAGTCACGAAGGAGGAAAGGACGCTCTACGTGGTGGTGCCCTGTTATAAGGAGGAGGCCGTGCTGCCCGAGACATCGAAGCGGCTGAAGGCGAAGCTGGGCGCATTGATGGAGGCGGGCAAGATCGGCCCGGACAGCCGCGTGATGTTCGTCAACGACGGCTCCTCGGACCGCACCTGGGAGATCATCGCCAGGCTCCACGAGGAGGACAGGCTGTTCTCCGGCGTGAACCTCTCCCGCAACCGGGGCCACCAGAACGCGCTGCTGGCGGGCATGACCACGGCGGTTCGGTATGCGGACATGATCGTCAGCATGGACGCCGACCTCCAGGACGACGTGAACGCCATCGACGCCATGATCGACGCCTACCACGCGGGCTACGACGTGGTCTACGGCGTGCGCTCCTCGCGCAGGACGGACAGCGCCTTCAAGCGCCTGACCGCCGAGGGCTTCTACCACTTGATGCACGCCATGGGCGTGGATCTGGTGTTCAACCACGCCGACTACCGGCTGATGAGTAAGCGCGCCGTGGAGGGGCTGTTGCAGTTCAACGAGTCGAACATCTTCCTGCGGGGCATCGTGCCGCAGATCGGCTATCCGTCCACCACGGTGGAGTACGAGCGCGCCAGGCGCTTCGCCGGCGAGAGCAAGTATCCGCTCAAGAAGATGATCGCCTTCGCGATGGACGGCATCACATCGTTCAGCATCAAGCCGCTGCGGCTGATCGTGTTCCTGGGCGCGGCGGTGTTCGTGCTGAGCCTGGCGATGCTGGTCTGGTCGCTGGTCCGGCGCTTCACCGGCCACACGGTCAGCGGCTGGGCGTCGCTGATGTTCTCCATCTGGATGCTCGGCGGGCTGCAGCTGCTCTCGCTGGGCGTGATCGGCGAGTACGTGGGCAAGATCTACTCGGAGGCCAAGCACCGGCCGCGCTTCATCATCGAGCGCGTGCTGGACGACCACCTCGACAGCGACAAGCAAAATGACAGAAACGGAGATTGAAACATGAAGCGCAAGAACGCCTGGAGCTCCTACACCGAAGCGGATATCGCCGCGCTGGAGGCCTTTTCCGCCGACTACCGCGCCTTCCTGGACGCGGGCAAGACCGAGCGCGAGTGCGTGGCCGAGGCCGTGCGCCTCGCCGAGGCGCGCGGCTTTGCCGATATGAACTGCGTCACCGCCGCCAAGCCCGGCGACCGGCTGTACCTGAACTGGATGAACAAGTCGATCCTGCTGTTCGCGATCGGCACGGAGCCCATCGAGAGCGGCATGAACATCCTCGGCGCGCACATCGACTCCCCGCGCATCGACGTCAAGCAGAACCCCCTCTACGAGGAGGAGGACTTGGCCTACCTGGACACCCACTACTACGGCGGAATCAAGAAGTACCAGTGGGTCGCGCGGCCGCTGGCGCTGCACGGCGTGATCGCCAAGAAGGACGGCAGCGTCGTGTGCGTCAACATCGGCGAATCGGAGGACGACCCGGTATTCTGCATCAGCGACCTGCTGCCCCACCTGGCCCAGGAGCAGATGAAGAAGGACGCGGCGAAGGTGGTCGAGGGCGAGAACCTGGACCTCATCATCGCGGGCAAGCCGCTGGGCGGCGAGGAGAAGGACGCCGTGAAGGCCAACGTGCTGAAGCTCCTGGAGGCCAAGGGCATCGAGGAGGAGGACTTCATCTCCGCCGAGCTGGAGATCGTGCCCGCTGGCAAGGCCCGGGACATGGGCCTCGACCGCAGCATGATCCTGGCCTACGGCCACGACGACCGAGTCTGCGCCTATCCCTCGCTGCGCGCGGTGCTCGACTTCGAGGGCACGCCGGAGCGCACGCTCTGCGCGGTACTCACCGACAAGGAGGAGATCGGCTCCGTGGGCGCCACGGGCATGGACTCCATGTTCTTCGAGAACGCCATGGCCGAGCTCTGCGCGCTGCTGGGCGAGCGCACCGAGCTGAGCGTGCGCCGCTGCCTGCGCAACAGCCGCATGCTCTCCAGCGACGTGTCCGCCGGCTTCGATCCCCTCTACGCCTCCGCCTTCGAGAAGAAGAACGCCGCCTACCTGGGCCGCGGGCTGTGCTTCAACAAGTACACCGGCAGCCGGGGCAAGTCCGGCTCCAGCGACGCCAACGCCGAGTACGTGGCGGAGATTCGCCGCATCATGGACGATGCGGGCGTCGCCTACCAGTTCGCCGAGCTGGGCAAGGTGGACCTGGGCGGCGGCGGGACCATCGCCTTCTGCTGCGCCAAGTACGGCATGAACGTGATCGACGCGGGCGTGGCCGTGCTTTCGATGCACGCGCCCTTCGAGGTCATCAACAAGGCCGATCTCTACGAGGCCTACAGGGGCTACTGCGCCTTCCTGAAGTAGGACGGGACGCGAGGCTGGGGCGGGCTCCTCCGAATGGAGGAGCCCGCCCCAGGTTTTGTGCGAAAAGCAAAGTTCTTCTTAAGTTTTTGCGGGTTGGACGCGCATCTATTGCCAAGTTTCCGCCTCCCGTGATAGAATAGAAGCATCCTATTATAAGTTACCGGCTTGCGCCCATTTGGGGGCACGCCCGGCCTGCGAAGGAGGAGGCTGTCCGATGCGAAAGCGTCCCCGGGGGTTCGTTCCCGAGATGATCTTCACCGCCGCGCTGCTGGCGTTCATCATATTTTCCTTCTTCACCTTCGTGCGAGCCAACAACGACCGGATCGTGGAGCAGAACAACAGCTTCATCGAGTCCGCCACGGAGCAGACCACCGCGCGCATCAACGACCTGGTGCGCACCTCCGAGCGCTACGTGAACATGATGGCCAACCTCTACGGCTCGCTGATTACCGAACCCGTGGTGGACGCGGACATGCTCCAGGAGATGATCTCCCGCTCCCCCTTCGACTACGTGGAATTCATCAACTCCGAAGGCATCGACCTGACCGCCGACGGCCGCACCGCCGACCTCTCCGACCGGGACTACGTGCAGCGCGGCATGCGCGGCGAGAGCGGCAAGTGCGTGGTCTACAACTCCCGCATCACCAACGAGACGCTGCTGATCTTCTACGCGCCCTTCCGCTACGAGGGGGAGATCATCGGCGTGCTCAGCGGCATCCAGC
Organism: uncultured Clostridia bacterium; assembly: GCA_947600345.1. GTDB lineage: Bacteria > Bacillota > Clostridia > Christensenellales > Aristaeellaceae > SFTH01. Next base: position 3,694 of record CANQGC010000117.1, on the reverse strand, counting down.
GCGGGGACACGGTGGACGAAATTCTCTCCTCCAACTACTTCGGCATGCAGACCAGCACCTACCTGCTCGAGCGCGACGGCAGCGTGATTCTCAGCGTGGGCGACAGCTCCGAACCGGAAAATTTGCTGACCTCGCTGGTCGACCGCGAGCGGCTCTCCGTCGTGGATCGCGAGAAGCTGGAGCAGGCCCTCGCTAGCGGCAGCTCCGCCAGCTTCAACTACAAGGGCACCAGCGGCGCGGGCAGCGCCTTCGTCACCCCGCTGGAGGACGGCGAGTGGATGCTGCTGCAGAGCTTCCCCTCGGCGCTGACCCGGAGCATGACCCAGAGCGCCAACTCCGCCGGAATCCGGCTGGAGATCAAGCTGGCCGCGGCGTTCCTGATCTTCATCGCCTACCTGATCCTGCGCAACCGCAGGCAGAAGCGCAAGCTCGAGAGCGAGAACCAGGAGATGTCCCGCATCGTGGACGCCGTGCCCCAGCTGTTCACCCGCTTCGCGCTGGTGGACTTCGAGAAGGACGCCTACGAATACCTGCTGGACAAAAACGGCTCCGCCGCCAAGCGCGGCGCCTACTCCGATCTGCTGCGCTATCTGGAGCAGCACTACGCCTCCGATTCCCAGGACGGCGAACAGATGAGCGTGGCCGTCGGGAAGGAGTACGTCCAGGCGCACCTGACCGAGGACGTTCCCTACCTGCAATTTGAGTATCAGATCGAAATGGGCAGCATGCGCTGGGAGAACATCAGCGTGCTCTGCCTCAAGCGCAAGGACGGCGTGCCCGTGCAGGTGCTCTACGCCATACAGGACGTGACCGCGCTCAAGGAGCGCGAGGCGGAGATTCGCCTGGCCCTCAAGAGCGCCAGCGAGACCGCCGAGGCCGCCAACCGCGCCAAGAGCGACTTCCTGGCCCGCATGTCCCACGACATCCGCACGCCGATGAACGCCATCATGGGCATGACCGCCGTGGCGGCGATGCACCTGAACGACCCCGAGCGCCTGACCGACTGCCTGAGCAAGATCACCATCTCCAGCCGCCACCTGCTGGCGCTGATCAACGACGTGCTGGACATGTCCAAGATCGAGAGCGGCAAGGTGACGCTCAGCGAGGAGCCCTTCGGCATGGCCGACATGGTGGAGAGCGTGGTGACGATCATCCGCGCCCAGGTCAACGCCAAGCGCCAGGAGCTCCGGGTGCACATCTCCGATATCGAGCACGAAAACGTGATCGGCGACACGCTGCGCCTGCGGCAGGTGTTCGTCAACATACTGGGCAACGCGGTGAAGTTCACGCCCGAGGGCGGCACGATCCTATTCTCGATCCGGGAGCAACCCTCGCCCGTGCACGGCCGGGGCTGCTACGAGTTCGTCTGCCAGGACAACGGCATCGGCATGAACGAGGACTTCATCAAGACGGTGTTCGATCCCTTCGCAAGATCCCAGAACGCCGTGAACAGCAACATCGAGGGCACCGGCCTGGGCATGTCCATCACCCGCAACATCGTGCGCATGATGGACGGCGACATCCGCGTGGAGAGCCAGCTGGGCGTGGGCTCCACGTTCACGGTGCAGGTGCTGCTCAAGCTCCAGCAGGAGGAGGCCGAGGACGTGCACGAGCTGCGCGATTTGCGCGTGCTGGTGGCCGACGACGACCAGGATTCCTGCGTCAGCACCTGCGACATATTGGACAACATCGGCATGAAGGCCGAGTGGGTCCTCACCGGCGACGAGGCCATCGAGCGCTGCGTGGCCGCGCACGACAGGCCGGACAACTACGCCGCGGTGATCCTCGACTGGAAGATGCCCGGCAAGGACGGCGTGGAGACCGCGCGGGAGATCCGCAAGCGCGTGGGCGACGCGCTGCCGATCATCATACTCTCCGCCTACGACTGGTCGGACATCGAGGTCGAGGCCAAGGAGGCGGGCATCCAGGCCTTCATCGAAAAGCCGCTGTTCCGCTCGCGGCTGGTGTACGCGCTCAAGACCGTGCTGGCCGAGCGCGGCGAGGGCAAGCGCGAGCTCCCCGCCGCGGAGCTTGCGCAGGCGAACTACGCCGGAAAGCGCGTGCTGCTGGTGGAGGACAACGAGCTGAACCGCGAGATCGCCGACGAGCTGCTGAGCTACATCGGCGTGGAGGTGGAGCAGGCCGAGGACGGACGGCAGGCGGTGGACAAGGTATCCGCCAGCGCGCCCGGGCACTACGACCTGATCCTGATGGACATTCAGATGCCGGTGATGAACGGCTACGAGGCGGCGCGCGCCATCCGCGCCCTGGATCGCGAGGACGCGAAGCGCGTGCCCATCATCGCCATGACAGCCAACGCCTTCGCCGACGACATCCGCGAGGCCAAGGAGGCCGGCATGAACGACCACGTCGCCAAGCCCGTAGAAATCGACAAGCTGCTGGAAGCATTGAGTAAGTGGATGAAATAGGAACGAAAAGATCCCGCTCCCAGCGCGGCAGCAGAAGGGAGAATCCAAGGAACCTCAGGTTCCTTGGCAGGAATTCTTAAGGGACAGAGTCCCTTAAGCAGGTCTGGACAGAGTCCAGAACGGGTCTGGGCGGAGCCCAGCGTATCCCAAAGGTCGCGCCCAGTGAACGGTTGCGGCTTGCGGCGAAAGGCCCCGCTCCCAGGCGGCCCGCGGAATAAAATGAAAGCCGGGCAAAGCGAATCATCGCCTCGCCGCCACCAATCCGCGGGCCGCCGCGGCTGTTTCGCCTTGGAAAGCCTTTTGGCTTTCCAAGGCGAAACAGCCGCCACTAACTCTCTAACGTCCCTCCCGATTACCCCCAACGCCCATAAACACACAAAAAGCCCCGGCTCTCCTCAGAGAGCCGGGGCTCAATCCTCATCCGATTATTCCGCCGCAGGCGCGTCCTCAGCGGGAGCCTCCTCGACCGGGGCCTCCTCAACGGGCAGCTCCTCGTCCATGGCGAACTCGTCGGCCTCGGGCACGGAATCCAGTGCCTCGTCCTCGAGCACCTCGCGGATGGACAGGCTGATGCGCTTGGCTTCGGTGTTCACATCCAGCACCTTCACGCGGACGATGTCGCCGACGTTCACGGCGTCCTCGACCTTCGCGATGCGGGTCAGCGCGCACTGGGAGATATGTACCAGGCCGTCCAGGCCGGGCTCAAGCTCCACGAAGGCGCCGAAGGTGGTGATGCGCACGACCTTGCCCTCCACGACGGAGCCCACCGGATACTTCTGATCGGCGACCGTCCACGGGCGGGGCTGGGTCTGCTTGTAGCTCAGGGAGATGCGCTCGCGCTCGGGATCCACGCTCAGGATCTTCACGTCGATCTCCTGGCCGGGGGTGACGACCTCGGAGGGATGCTTCACGCGGCCCCAGGACAGGTCGGTCACATGCACCAGGCCGTCGACGCCGCCGATATCCACGAAGGCGCCGAAGTCCGCCAGGCGGCGAACGATGCCCTTGACGATGGTGCCGGGCTCGAAGGTCTTCCACAGCTCCTTCTTGCGCTCGGCCTCCTGCGCCAGCAGCACGGCCTTGCGGGAGGCGACGATGCGCTTCTTGGCCTTGTCGATCTCGATGATCTTCAGCGTCATGGTCTGGCCCACGAACACCTCGATCTTCTCCACATAGCGCAGGTCCAGCTGGGAGGCGGGAATGAAGGTGCGAACGCCCATGACGTCCGCCAGCAGGCCGCCCTTGACGGCTTCCTTGCCGACGCC
>CANQGC010000116.1 GCA_947600345.1 uncultured Clostridia bacterium | reverse complement strand
TCAGCTTTTCGTTCTCGGCGCTTATGTTCTCGGCCACTTCGGCGGTGGAGGCGGTGGACTGCTTCTCGAAGGAGAGCATGATGCCGTTCTCGCCGTTGACGAAGGTGAACAGATCCTCGCTGTTGTCGCTGATCTCGACCTTGGCCACGTCGAAGAGGCGCACGTCGTCTATGGTCTCCATGCCCAGCGAGAAGAGCTTCACGTTCCGGAGCTCCTCGATGGAGGCAAACTCCGTGCCGACACTGACCAGGTAGCGGTCGTCGGCGTTGGATACGTAGCCCGCGGGCAGGTCGAGGTTTTGGGAGCCCAGTATGGCGGATACGTTCTCGGTGGTGATGATGCCGTCAATGCCGGCGTTCTCCAGCGCCTCGTCGCGCTTGTCGGTGAACTCCTTCCAGGCCTCGGCGAGCTCGTCCTCGCCCTCCTTGAGCTTCGCCTCGGCCTCGGCGAAGCCGGTGCTCGCCTGGCTGCGGGCCGAGATCAGCTGATCCCGGGCGTCGTCCAGGTTGGTATCCTGGTCGATGCCCTCGATCAGCCCGCCGGGGATGATGCCCCGGTTCAGCTTGTCGAGCATTTCGGCCATCTGGGCGTCGGCGGCGTCGATGGTGTCCACGGCGGCCTGCATCTCGGCGGCCTGCTCCTCCAGGCTCTTGTCGCTGGTGAGCAGGCTGTAGGAGATGTAGTCGTCCGAGGTCATCAGCGCCGTCAGCTGCTGCTGGAGCTCCGCCACCTGGGCGGCCAGCGCCTCCCGGCCGCTGCCGCTGGCCTCGAGCTGGGCCTGCAGATCCGCGATGCGCTGGTCCAGCGCCGCGATGCGCGCCTCGCAGCTCTCGAGCTGGGCCTGGGCCTGGGTCAGCTGTTCGGCGGGAATCTCGCCCTCGTCCAGCAGCCGCAGCGCCTCCTCGGCGTCGTCCAGCGCGTTCTGGCGCTCGTTCTGGGTTTCGCGCAGGTCGTTCAGCCGGGCCTGCAGCGCGTTCGCTCGGGCGTCGGCGGTCTGGTAGCGCTGCTGGGCCTGCGCATACATGGCCTGCAGCTCCTCCAGCGTGAGCTGCTCCTCCGCCAGCGCGGAGCCGCCCAGCAGGCGGCTCGCCAGCTTCTCGCCCTCGGCGGCCTCCGGCTTCTCCTCCTTCTTTTCTTCCTTATTGGAAGGCTTCTCGGTGGGCTTTTCCGTAGGCTTTTCGGTGGGCTTTTCCGTGGGTTTCTCTGTAGGCTTCTCCGTGGGTTCGGAGGTCGGCTCCGCTTTGGGGGTGGCGTCCGCGCCGGCCGCTTTGACGGAGCTTGTGGCGGAGATGCCCTCGGCTTTCGCTTCGACGGCCTCAGGCTTCGCGGTCTCGCCGGCCTCGGAAGCCGCGGCTTCATCCTCCGAGGGTTTGGGCGCTTCGGTGCCCTTGGTCTGGGGCGCCTCCGTCTCCTTGGCCTGGGGTGCTTTCGTCTCCTTGGCCTGGGGTGCCTCCGTCTCCTTGGTCTGGGATGTCTGCGTCTCCTTGGCCTGGGGTGCTTTCGTCTCCTCGGTCTGGGATGCCTCCGCCTCCTCGCGCTGGGTCGCATCGGCGCTTTCGGGCTGCCCGGCGGCGCCGGAGCTGGCCTGAATGGGCGCGGTCTCCGCAGGGGCTTCGGTCTCGTCGGCGTCCGGCGCGCCGGTTTCGGCCGCGCCGGGGGCCTCGCTGTCCTCGGGCTCTTGTGTCTCTTCGGGCTCGTCGGTGGGCGCCTCGGTCGGCTCGTCGGTGGGCTCGGTGGTGGGCGTTTGGGTAGGCTCGGCAGTGGGTGCCACGGTGGGCTTGGCGGTGGGAGCCTTGGTGGGCTCGGCAGTGGGAGCCTCGGTGGGCTCGGCAGTGGGAGTCTCGGTGGGCTCGGCAGTGGGAGTCTCGGTGGGTTCGACGGTTGGCGTCTCGGACGGCTCGGCGGTTGGCGTCTCGGACGGCTCGACGGAGATCTCGTCGGGGGAGGCCGCCTGGGGGAGGCTGCTCATTCCGCCGCCCATCATGGTGGCGATCTGGGCGGCCAGGCGATCCATCTCGTCCCTGGCGGCGCTGCGCTCGGCGTCGGCCTCGGCGTACTCGGCGCGCAGGGTGCTGTAGCTCTCCTCGCCCTCGCTCAGGGCGCTGCGCAGTTCCTCGACGGTCTGCTCCAGGGCCTCGCGGTCGCCCTGGGAAAGGCCCTGGATGTAGCTCTCCAGCCGCTGCTTCAGCGCGAGCTCCTCGGCGAGGGACTCCTGGGCGGCGGCGAGCTGGCTCTCGGCGTTGCCCGCCTGGCCCTCGGCGGCGTCCAGCGCGGCCTGGGCCATGGCGAGCTGCGCGCCGAGCTGCTGCGCCTGGGCGCCCACGCCCAGGATGCGCTCGCGCTCGGCGTCGTCGATGCCCTGCAGCGCCTGCAGGCGCTGCAGCATGCCCGCCGCCGCTTCGCGCTGCTTGGCGAGCTCGGCCCGCTGATCCTGGATGCCCTGGATGGCCGTGGGGAGCTGCTGCTTGCCCTCGTCGATGGCGGAGAGGCCCTCGTTGATCTTGCCGAAGGCCTTCTTCTTCTCCTTGGCCAGCTGGCTCTTGCCAGAGGAGAGCTGATCCTGCGCGTCGCGCAGCTCGAGCTCCGCGTCGGCGAGTTCGTCGTCGATCTCCCGCAGGATTGTGTTGTTGATGGCGTCGATGCGGTTCTGTTCGATGGTGATGTCCACCTGCTGGGTCATGACGCCCGAAGCCGTGACGCGGGCCACGCCGTCCACCGCCTCGTAGCGGGAGACCAGCTCGTCCTCCACGTAGTCGGAGAGCTCCAGCAGGTCGGCGTCCTCCAGCGAGACCGACGAGATCATCACCGGCAGCATGTCCGGGTTGAGCTTCATGATGACCGGCGTGCCGATGTTGTCATCCCAGCCGCCGCGAATTTGCTCCACGTCGGAGTTGATTTCGATCATCGCGGTGTTCATGTCCGCGCCGGCCTCAAACTCCATCACCACCAGCGACAGGTTCTCGCTGGAGGTGGAGGATACGTTCTTGACGTCGGTGAGCGTGCTGAACGCCGCCTCCAGCGGGCGCGTCACGTCGCTCTCCACCGACTCCGGCGTCGCACCGGTGTAGGTGGTGTAGACGATCACGTAGGGTAGATCCATGCTGGGCAACAGGTCCGTGGTCATATTCATAAAGGCGATTATGCCCAGCGCGATGACCAGAATGATGGCCACGATGACGGTATAGGGCTTTTTGACGCTGAACTTTGCGATCATTTGTCTCCCTCCGTCTCCGCGTCAAAGGCGTCGAAGAAGCGCCCGAGCAGCAGCACGAGCTGATGGGCCTCGCCCTCGCCCATGCGCGCGATCACGCGGTCCACCATGCTGAGGCTCTTGTCAATTTCCCGCTCGTAGAAGGCGCGCCCGGCTTCCGTGGGCCGGATATAGACCACGCGGCGGTCGTTTTCGTCGCTGGCGCGCTCCACCAGGCCCAGCTCCACCAGCCGGTTGATCACCTGCGTGGCCGCCGGCTTGGAGATCATCATCCGTCGGCTGGCCTCCGTCATGCGCACCAGGCCCTCGCCGTCGGACCACTGATCCTTGAATATCAAATTCAGAGGCGCCATGACGCTGAGCGTGTTCGGGTCGCCGAACACCTGCTCGCGGCCGAGCGCCGTCAATCGCTCCACCATGGAGAACAGGGAGCGCGTCGCCTCGCTGTGCATATGCACACCTCCGAAATAGTTTTTCAACTTAACTATTATTATAGCAGAACTGTTTTGGAATGCAAGGGGAGGGACTGTTAAATTGAAAGGATTTCGGATGGACGAAAAAAAGGAAGGCTCAGGGCGGAGCCTTCCCGCTTGGAGTTCGTCAGGTTTATTTTCCCAGGATCAGCGCGGCGGCGATGCAGGCGGCGAGCACGGCGGCGGCGATGAGCGTCGCGCACAGGCTGCGGGCCCGGGTGATGTTCGGCTCGGCGGCGCGCTCCGCCAGCAGCCCCGCCCGCCGGAGCCCGCGGGATACGGGCTTGTAGACCAGCATCGTGATCGCGGCGTTCAGCGCGCCCTTGATCAGGTTGAAGGGCAGGAATACCGGCAGCAGCATCGCCGCCACCGCCGCCCGGGGTGTGCCCGTGTAGAGCGGCGTGATGAAGTAGTTCCACAGGAGCATCGAGGCCACCTCGCAGGCCACGCCCAGCGTGAGACCCAGGGCCGCTCCGCGAAGCGTGCGCTTGCGCGCATAGAGGATCGCCGGGGGCAGCAGAAAGGCCGCGCTGGAGAGCAGGTTCATCACGAAGCCGATGGGCCCGGAGGTGCTCACCGTGATCAGCTCGAGGAACGCCACCACGGCGGCGGTGGTCAGCGCGGGGATCGGCCCCAGCGTGAAGCCGCAGATGGCCAGGATCACGTCCTTGGGGTCGTAGGTCAGGAAGGGAGCCGCGGCCACGATGCGGATGTGGATCACGCACATCACCAGGTAGGCGAGGGCGGCGAACATGGCTCCGAGGGTCAGCTTTCGGGTGGTGTTGCTTGCGCGCATGGGTATCTCCTCCTTGTCGCTGCGAGGCCCGCGAAAAAGGCCCCGGGACAGGCGTCCCGGGGCCAAAAAGACATGCGCAAAATGCGGACTTCGCGCCTTCTTTCATCCGGACTGTACCGTCGGTACCGGAATCGCACCGGTTCATGCGCCGAGGCGCGCGCGGACTTCAGGCTTCGCCTGTCACCGCCGGTCGGGAATCGCACCCTGCCCTGAAGACTTGCTCCAGGGAAACTATACGTCAAGCGAGAGGGAAAGTCAAGGCGAATCGCAAAAATTTACGTGAGCGCCAAAGATTCCCCGGAAGCGGCGGAGGCTCCGGCGCGCCCGGCTCCTGACGGACGAAAGGGGAGCGGCCGCTTCGACGGCCGCTCCCCTTCGCCTGTGCCGAGTTTACGCGATCTTCTTCAGATTGCTGGTTTTGACGTAGGCGGTCTTGCCCGCCAGGCTCTTGACCATCGCCCAGCCGTTGACGCTGCGGTACACGATCAGCGGCACGCCCTTGCCCACGCTGCCCTTCGCCTTCATCGAGGAGCCGACGCGCTTGTAGAGCTTGGTCGGGGAATCCGTCATGTAAAGCTGCTTGGCGTTCATCGCGCCATAGGTATCCAGATTGCCCTGATAGACATAGCCGATCTTGCCGGAGGCGATCATCACCTTCAGCATCTGGCCCTTCTTGTGGCCCCAATAGAGCACCCGCGTGCCCTTGCGCAGCGAACCGATCTTCTCGCCCGTCTCCGAGCGAACATAGCTTCCGACGCCGTTGACCTTTAAAAGATACGCATTCGAGGCCAGCGCGGATACCTGCGCCGCCAGCATCGCGACAATCATCAAAGAACATATAAATTTGACCAAATTACGTTTCATCTTTGAACGCACCTCCGATCTATGACCATATTCTAGCACAAAAGGATGCGGATTGCAAGCCTTTTGAAATACTTTTGCAACATTTATTTTGAAGGCGCAGACTTTACAGCTCAGTTGTTGAAGTAGACCAGCTCCTCGGCGGGCGGCTCGGCGGGGGAGATGTCCTCCTCGATGAGGATGATGGCATCCCTCCCGTGCAGCGGGCTGTAGGAGGCCTCGACCTTGGCGGTGAGCCAGATCCAGTCCTTGACCGGAGGAATCTTCGTCTTGTAGCGGCACAGATAGCCGATGCCGCCGATGTCCTCCACGCAGCAGGTCATGGCGTGGCGACCGAACACGAAGCACTTCTTGGGCATGTTCTGCATGCGGAAGGCGCGGCCCTTGGCGCGGATGCGCTTGCCGTCGTAGCGGTCCGGGTGCTCCATGGCGTCCAGGTAGAAGGTGCCGAAGTCCACGTCCAGGATCTCGATGGGATCGGCCTTCACGTCGTAGGGCAGGTCCTCGTCGGACACGCCATCCTCCATGCTGCCGTCGGTGTTCTCGAAGATGATGCGGGCGGTGTTGTTCATCGCCAGGCAGGCCCTGCGCCACTTGCTCTTGGGCGTTTCCGCATCGCAGCGGTTGAACAGGATCAGGTCGCCCTCCTGAATGCCGTCGGCCATGAACTTGCGCATGTTCTTCAGGTAGAGCTCAAAGGTGGTGGCGTCGATCAGCGTGATGATCTGCGCCAGCTCCCAGTTCTTGGGCTTCTTGGCCTTGTAGAGGGTATTGAGCAGCCAGGTGCTGTTGTACTCGATCAGCACGCGCTCGGGCTTGTACTCCCGATCGAGCTTTACCAGCGCGTCCCCGGCCATGTCGTCGATGGACTCCAGGTTCACCTGCACGGTGTTGGCCTTGCGCAGAACCTCGGGATCGTACTCCTCCTCGCCCTCCTCGCAGACGATGAGCAGCGTGCGCTCGCCCTCGGAGAAGCCGTCATCGGTGATCATCTCCGTCATGAACTTCGTCTTGCCGCTCTCCAGAAAGCCGGTGACGATATATACGGGTGCTTCCATAGCAGGAATTCTTAAGGGACAGAGTCCCTTAAGCAGGTCCGGGCAGCGCCCGGAACGGGTCCGGGCGGAGCCCGGCGTCTCCCTGCGGCCCGCATAGAAAAAAAGCCCGGCAATTCGAACTCATCCTTTTGCGTAACCATAAGCGGGCCGCGCGGCGCCTTTTGAATTGGGAAGCCCAAAGGGCTTCCCAATTCGAAACAGCCGCCACTAACTCCCCCGGCGCAGCCGGGCATCTTCCGCCAGCGTTCGCTTTCCCACCAACTGCCTCAGATCCCGAACAGCTTCTTCAGCGCATCCGCGTCGATCTTGGTGCCGATCACGCACAGGCGGCCGGTGTAGTCCGCGCTGCCGTAGCGAATGTCGCTCTCGCCGGGCACATAGTCGAAGTGCAGCCAGCGGCCGTCGGTCAGCGGCAGTATGCCCTTCGCGCGCAGGATCTCGCCGTACTCGTCCTCGTCGTCGAGCTGATCCAGCGCCGCGCGAATCTCGGCCTCCTCGAACTTCTTCGGCGTCTCCACGCCGATGTTCTGGAACACTTCGTCCGCGTGGTGGTGGCCGTGATGATCGTGATGGCAGCCGCAGGAGCACTCCTCGCCGTGCTCGTGGTCGTGATGATGCTCGTGCTCATGGTCGTGCTCATCATGGTCGTGATGATGCTCGTGCTCATGGTCATGCTCGTCATGATCGTGATGGCAGCACTCGTCATGCTCGTCATGATCATGGTGATGCTCATGCTCGTGGTCGTGCTCGTCATGCTCGTGGTGATGCTCATGCTCATGCTCGAGGTGATGCTTCACGACGTCGTCGGTGCTCAGCAGGCTCGCGGCGCTCTCGATGGTCTCCAGCATCTGCTGGGGGGTGAGCTCGTCCCAAGGGGTGGTGATGATGCGCGCGTGCTCGTTGTAGCCGCGCAGCAGATCCACGCACTTCTGGATGCGATCCTGGGCCGCCGTCTGGGTGCGGCTGAGAATCACGGTCTCGGCGTTCTCAATCTGGTCGATGAAGAACTCGCCGAAGTTGCGGGCATACATGCGGCACTTGCCCACGTCGGCGACCGTCGCGCTGCCCTCCAGCGTGATGTCGTGCTCGCCCATCAGATCCATCACGGCGCTGCGGATGTCGCTGAGCTTGCCCACGCCCGAGGGCTCGATGATGATGCGGTCCGGATGATACTTGTCCATCAGCTCGTCCAGCGCGGTCTTGAAGTCGCCCACCAGCGTGCAGCAGATGCAGCCGGAGTTCAGCTCGGTGATCTGGATGCCGGAGTCGCGCATGAAGCCGCTGTCCACGCCGACCTCGCCGTACTCGTTCTCCAAGAGCACAACCTGCTCGCCCTCAAAGGCGCCGCCCAGCAGTTTTTTGATCAGCGTGGTCTTGCCCGCGCCCAGGAAGCCGGATATAATGTTGATCTTGGTCATTTTCCACAATCTCTCTTTCTCTCGTTTCTGTATTCATGATAGCCTCGGAATTTGCATTTGTCACGCACGAAGGCGAGAATTCATCAAATTATAACATTTGCCTCCGGCGCGCGATTCTGCGGGCGAATCCGAGGCCCAGCCAAAGCACTGCCGCCGCCAGGAGCACGCCCGCGATGCCGCCGAGGGAGTCGATCAGCGCGTCGCGCAGTTCGCAGCTCCTTCCGGCGGAGAAGGTTTGGTGGAGCTCGTTGAGCGCGGCGATGAGCGCGCAGGCGAGCATGGCGAACAACCCGCCCAGGGCGCGCCTGCGCATGCAGGTCATCAGCGCGCCGCCGAGCAGCATGCCCTCCAGCGCGAATATGGCGAAGTGGGCGCACTTGCGCAGGAGCGGTTCCAGCGCGGCTTCGGAGTATGGTAGCCCGGGGAACAGCCGCAGCACGAGCCGGGTGAAGCGCAGGCTGAGCGCGCCGGACTCCGCGCCGTCCTGGCCGGAGAGGAGGAAGAGCGCGGCGCACCAGACCGCCGCCGCGATCCAGAGGATGATGCTGAGCCTGGGATAGCGTCTACTTCGCATGGCGCGCCTCCGGAAGGTTTTTTCTTACATTATGCGGCACGAACGATAAAAGCACGTTGTGGAGGGAAGGAGGCAAGGAAATATAACAGAGAGCCCCGAAAAGCACGCGGCAGCAGAAGGGAGAATCCAAGGAACCTCAGGTTCCTTGGCAGGAATTCTTAAGGGACAGAGTCCCTTA
>CANQGC010000115.1 GCA_947600345.1 uncultured Clostridia bacterium | reverse complement strand
CGGTGCCCGAGAGCACCTTGTCCTTCATCACGCTGCTGCCCGGCGCGTTGGGCTCCTGCTCGCCGTTGGCGTGCTCCTGGTGCCCCGGATCGATGCCGATCTTGACGCCCGAGAGCCGAAGCTTCGGGGCCTCCGCCACGGCCTGCTCCCCGGCGGCCGCCGCGCTCTGCGCATCGTCCCCGACCTCCACGACGTCGGGAGTGACGAAGACCATCGTCGGGCCATCCGCGCCGCCGATGACCTCCGTGGACGCGTCCTCCGCGATCGCGCAGGCGCAAAGCAGCGCACCGATGAGCAGCAAACTGATCAAACGCTTCATAAGTCCTTACCTCTTTCCTTCGTTTTTGAATTGCTCCCTGGTTGAAACTATTTCCGGATCGAAGCGATCTCCTGTGCGGTTTGACGCATGGATTGGGTCATATGTTCCAAATCGTACAGAGAAAATTTTCCAAATCCCGAGCCGCTGAGCATCTCTATGCTCTCCCGGTAGGCGTCCATCAGCTCGATCAGCTCCACGACGAACTCCGGGTTGTCGCAGTTGCGCGCCAGCAGCCGGTTGACCTCGTCGTTGATGTCGCAGCCCAGCTGCAGCAGGATCTCGCCCAGGCGCGCCGGATAGCGGGTGAAGAGGCTTCCGTCCGCCATCCCGGCGGCCACGGCCTCGTCCACCATCGGGCGAAGGGATTCCACCATGAAGTTGCGCATCCGGTCCCGGAACTGCACGTCGCCGTCGATGTAGCTGATCTTCAGCACCAGCGCGGCGAAGCGCGGCTCGCTGTGGTCCACGGTAAACAGCGCCCCCAGCAGCAGATCGAGCTTGCGCACGGGGCTGTGCTCGCCTGCGGAGAGCTCGAGGCGCAAGCGCTCCAGATCCCGCTCGCCGTGCTGGCGGCTGATCTCCTCCAGCAGCGAAATCTTAGAGTCGAAGTGATGGTAAAATCCGCCCTTCGAGATGGAAAGCTCATCCAGGATGTCCTGGATTGAGGTCTCTTCATAGCCCTTCTCAAAGAACAGCCGCTCCGCGGTGCGCACGATGGACTCCCGCCGCAGTTCACCCTTCTTCATTGCCATCCCTCCAGTCCGCTGTTATCACTCACATTATAACAAACAGACCGGAGTCCGTCAATCATTCATTCATGATTTCGTATTCTTTTCACTTTTTCTCGCAATATTTTGCCGACTTTGTTCTGTTCTGCGCGGTCGGTTTTTCGCTTGCCTTGGCTTCTCGGCCGGTTTTGCCTGTCTGTGCCCCGGTTTGGATGACCCGGATGCGGAGGAGCCGCGATCCTGCTTCCCAGGTTTCCCGCGCTCCGGCGCGTCCGGCTTCCTGCGCAGGTAGGGCGGAATCAGGCAATCCCCGCCCCAGCCGATCAGGTCCTCCCGCCCGGCCTTCTTGAGCGCCTCGCGCACCAGGGCGTAGTTGGCGGGCACGTAAAACTGCATCAGCGCCCGCTGCATGGCCTTCTCCCTGGGGTCGCGGGGTACGTAGACCGGCTTCATGTCCCGGGGATCAAGGCCGGTGTAGAACATCGCCGTGGACATGGTGCCGGGCGTGGGATAGAAGTCCTGCACCTGCTCGGGGCGAAGCCCGCTCTTCTTTAAGTAGCAGGCCAGCTGGATGGCGTCGTCCAGCGTGCTGCCGGGGTGGCTGGACATGAAGTAGGGCACCAGGTACTGATCCATGCCCGCGTTCCGGTTGGCCTGCTTGTAGCGGCGCACGAACTCCTCGAACACCTCGTGCTCGGGCTTGCCCATGTAGTGGAGCACGCGCGGGCTCACGTGCTCCGGCGCGACCTTCAGCTGGCCGGACACGTGGTGGCGCACCAGCTCGCCGAGGAAGCCGGACTTCGAATCCTTCAACACGTAGTCGAAGCGGATGCCCGAGCGCACGAAGACCTTCTTGACGCCGGGCAGCTCCCGCAGCTCGCGCAGGATCTCAATGTACTCCCGGTGGTCGGCGCGCAGGTTCCTGCACGGCTCCGGGAACAAACACTGGCGGTTCGGGCACGCGCCGGATTGCAGCTGCTTCGCGCAGGCGGGCTCGCGGAAGTCCGCCGTGGGGCCGCCCACGTCGTGGATGTAGCCCTTGAAGCCAGGGAGCTTCGTGAGCTTCCTCCCCTCCGCGACGATGGATTCTTTGCTCCGGGACGACACGATTCGCCCCTGGTGGAAGGTCAGCGCGCAGAAGTTGCAGCCGCCGAAGCAGCCGCGCACCTGGGCGATGGAGAACTGCACCTCCTGCAGTGCCGGAACGCCGCCCAGGCGATCATACATCGGATGCCAGGCGCGCATGTAGGGCAGCGCGTAGACCCGGTCGAGCTCGGCGCGGGTCAGCGGCAGGCCGGGCACGTTCTGCAACAGCCAGCGCCTGCCGTGCTTCTGGGCGATGGGCCGGCCCCGCACCGGGTCCTGCTGGTCGTACTGGGCCTTGAAGGCCTCGGCGTAGGCGCGCCTGTCCCTCGCCACCTCCTCCATCGGGGCGATTTCGAGGAAGCCCTCGGGAACCTCGCGGCTCATCACGCAGGTGCCGGGGATGCGCATCTCGGAGAAGTCCCGGCCCTCCTCGATGAACTTCGCCACCGCCAGCACGCTCCGCTCCCCCATGCCAAACATGAGCACGTCGGCGCAGCTGTCCACCAGCATGGAGTTGCGCACGCGGTCGTCCCAGTAGTCGTAGTGGGCGAAGCGCCGCAGCGAGGCCTCCACGCCGCCGATGGCGATGGGAACCGAGCCGTAGGCCTCGCGGATGCGGTTGCAGTAGACGGCGGTCGCCCGGTCGGGCCGGTGCCCTGCCTCGCCGCCGGGGGAGTAGACGTCCGAGCTCCGGGGCTTCCTGGCCACGGTGTAGTGGTTGACCATGGAGTCGATCACGCCCGCCGTGACCAGGAAGCCGAGCCTCGGCTTGCCGAAGCGCTTGAAGTCCTCGCAGGAGTGCCAGTCCGGCTGGGGCAGCATCGCCACCCGGTAGCCATTGGCCTCCAGCACGCGGGAGATGATGGCCAGGCCGAAGGATGGGTGATCCACGTAGGCGTCGCCCGTCACGTACACGAAGTCCGGCGCGTCCCAGCCGCGCTCCCGCACCTCGTCCATCGTCACCGGAAGAAAGCCCTTAGCCATTCGCCGCCTCCGCCTTCTCCGCCTCGTGATAGGCGGCCTCCACCTGCCGAAGCACCGGCACCGCGCCGCGCAGCAGCTCCTCGGCGTTCGCGCCGCGCTTGAAGTAGACCAGCACCGGCGGGTTGTTGCCCTGCATCCGCAGGCAGTCCTGCCGCTCCCGGATCGCCATCAGCACTCCCATCAGGTCGATGTCCGCGCCGATGTAGAAGCGCATCCACAGCTCGTCGCCCCTGACCGTAACCAAATCCATGCCGAGCTTCGAGCACAGCGCCTTGAGGCTGGCGATCTCGATCAGGTTCATCACCGGGCCGTTGGGATCGCCGAAGCGGTCGCAGAGCTCCTCGACCATGTCGTCGCGGCCCTCCTCGTCCCGGATGGAGGCGATCTTCTTGTACATCTCCACGCGGAGCAGATCGTTGGTCACGTACTCGCGCGGCAGATAGGCGTCGACCTTCACGTCGATGCGCGTCTCGATGTCGCCCAGCGAGGCGTCGCCGCGCATCTCGCGCACGGTGTCCTCGATCATCTTCACGTACAGGTCGTAGCCCACGCTGGCCATGAAGCCGCTCTGCTCGCTGCCCAGCAGGTTGCCCGCGCCGCGAATCTCCAGATCGCGCATGGCGACCCGGAAGCCCGCGCCGAACTCGGTGAACTCCTTGATGGCGTTCAGCCGCTTGTCCGCGGCCTCAGTGAGCACCTTGTTAGGGTTGACGGTCAGGTAGGCGTAGGCCAGGCGGTTGCTCCTGCCCACGCGGCCGCGCAGCTGGTAGAGCTGCGCCAGGCCGAACTGGTCGGCGTTGCAGACGATCAGCGTGTTCGCCCGCTGCACGTCCAGCCCCGCCTCGATGATCGTGGTGCAGAGCAGCACGTCGAACTTGCCCTCGTAGAAGTCGAGCATCACGTCCTCCAGCGCCTGCTCGCGCATCTGGCCGTGGCCCACGGCGATTCGCGCCTCGGGCACCAGACGCTTGAGCCGGGAGAACATCACCTCGATGGTCTGCACCCGGTTGTAGAGCACGTACACCTGCCCGCCGCGGTTGATCTCCCGCAGGATGGCGTCGCGCATCAGGCCGTCGGTGTACTCGACCACGTAGGTCTGCACCGGATAGCGCTCCTCCGGCGGGGACTGCAGCAGGCTCATGTCCCGGATGCCCACCATCGACATGTGCAGCGTGCGCGGGATCGGCGTGGCGGTGAGGGTCAGCACGTCCACGCTCTTCTTGAGCTTCTTGATGGCCTCCTTGTGGGTCACGCCGAAGCGCTGCTCCTCGTCCACCACCAGCAGGCCCAGATCCTTGAACTCCACGTCCTTCGCCAGCAGGCGGTGGGTGCCGACGATCACGTCGATGGAGCCCTCCTTCAGCTTGCGCAGGATCTCCTTCTGCTCCGCCGCGGGCTTGAAGCGGCTCAGCACCTCCACCCGCACCGGGAAGCCGGCGAAGCGGTTGAGCATCGTGGCGTAGTGCTGCTGCACCAGGATCGTGGTGGGCGCGAGCATCGCCGCCTGCTTGCCGCTCATCACGGCCTTGAAGATGGCCCGCAGCGCCACCTCGGTCTTGCCGTAGCCCACGTCGCCACAGAGCAGCCGGTCCATGACCTTCGGCTTCTCCATGTCGCGCTTGATGTCCTCGATGGCGGCGAGCTGGTCGGGCGTCTCCTCGTAGGGGAAGTTGTCCTCGAACTCCCGCTGCCAGGGGGTGTCCGGCTCGAAGGCGTAGCCCGGCGTGGCCTCGCGCTGGGCGTAGAGCTTGAGCAGATCGCCCGCGATGTCCTTGATGCTCTGGCGCACCTTGGCCTTCTGGCGCTGCCACTCCCCGCCGGAGAGGCGGTTGAGCTTCGGGGCCTCGCCCTCGGAGCCGATGTACTTCTGCACCCGGTCGAGCTGGTCGGTGGGCACGTAGAGCTTGTCGGTGCCCTGGTAGCGGATGTGCAGGAAGTCCCGGTACGCGCCCTCGCTGGAGAGGCGCACCACGCCCATGAACTGGCCCACGCCGTAGCTCTCGTGCACCACGTAGTCGCCGACCTTGAGGTCGGTGAAGGCCGCGATCTTCTCCCCCGACCGGGCGTGGGACTTGCTCTTCTGGCGGTTCACGCCGTAGATGTCCGCCTCCGCCGCCACGGCCAGCCTGATCTCGGGATAGAGGAAGCCCCGGTTCAGCGTCAGCGGCAGGATCACCGGCTCGCCCGGCGCGAGCTCCTGCGGCGGCTCTTCCATGTACTTCGCGCCGCTCTCCTGGCTCACCAGCGCGTGGCTCAGGCGCTCGCCCCGGGCCTTGCCGCCCGCGAGCAACGCCACGCGCCAGCCCTCCGCCTTCCAGCGCTCCACATCGATGGCGAGCTCCTTTACGTTGGACTGGTAGCCCGCCGCGCCCCGCCCCTCGATCTGCACGATCTCCCGGGGCCGGAAGTCCCTCTCGGTCCGGGCGAAGGGATTGCAGATCACGGCGCTGCTGCCGTCCGTGCGGGCCAGTATGGTATCGTAGTTGTAGAGCAGCTCGCCCTGGAAGCCCAGCGCGTCGCCGTGCTCCAGCGCCGCGGTCACCGCCTCCGTAAACTCCAGGAAGCGGTTCTCGCAGCGGTCGCGCAGGCGCTCGGGCTGGTCGAACACCAGGATCGGATCGTCCAGCCAGTCGAACACCGTGGATCTGGCATCGGTCAGCACCGGCAGGATCGAACCGGCGTTATCGAAGCTCCTGCCCGTCTCCAGCGCGTCGATGATCTGCAAGAAGCCCCGGTCGCGCCGGCTGCCCAGCGCCGCGCGGGATTCCTCCGGCTCGCCCTCGGCCTGGGCCCTCAGGAACTCCTCGAAGGGCGCGAGGCCAAACTCGCTCTCGAGCGCCTTCTGCCGGGCGTCCCTGCCCGCGCCGCGCTCCCGGCGGCTGAGCTCGAAGCGCAGCCGCTGGGCCGCCCTCTGGGCCTCCTCCGGCGTCAGCAGGAACTCCTCCGCCGGGAAGATGCGCGCCGACTCCCGGTTGGAGATCGAGCGCTGGGTCATCACGTCGAAGCTGCGGATGGAGTCGATCTCGTCGTCGAAGAACTCGATGCGCAGCGCGTTCGGCTCCCCCACGGGGTAGACGTCCAGTATGCCGCCGCGCAGCGCGCACTGCCCCCGCGCCTCCACCAGCTGCACGCGCTCGTAGCCCGCCGAGGCCAGCTTCTCCATCAGCCTCCCCGGCTCCGCCCGGTCGCCCGTGCGCAGGCTGAGCATCCGCTCCCGGAAGCGCTGCGGATCGCTCATCCGGTGCAGCGCCGCGTCCACCGGCACCACCAGCGCCCGGCACGCGCCGGTCATGCACGCGCCCAGCACCTCGACCCGCCGCATCGTCAGCTCCCGGCTGGCCGCCGAGGACTTGACGAAGGACACGTCCCGCGCCGGCAGGTAGCGCGCCGCGCCCTCGGTCAGCACGTTCAGATCCTCGACGATGCGCATCGCGAGGGAATCGTTGGCCGCCAGGATCAGCATCGACCGCCCGGTCTCCAGCATCAGCCCCGCCAACAGGTGGGTGCGCTGGGAGTCGTCCGCGCCGTAGAGTGCGCAGAGCTTGCGCGCCTCCACGGCATCGCGCAGGCGCGAAAAGGGCTCCAGCTCCCGCAGGGGCTCGAGCAGGCAGTTCAGTCTTCCCAGTGTCTGACTCATCGATCCTCCCAACGGCTCAGCCGTTCAGCTTGGAAACCAGCTGCCGGGCGGGCTCCACGCCCCTCTCGATCAGCTCGGCGATCACGTCCGCGGCGCCGCAGTAGGCGTCGAACATGGTCTGGCGAAGCTCCTTCGTCTGATAGGATGCCAGCACCCAGTCCTTCATGTCCCACCCCTCGGGCGGCCTGCCGATGCCCACCCGCACGCGCGGGAAGTTCTCCCGGCCCAGCAGGTAGATGATGTTGCGCATGCCGTTGTGGGTTCCGGCGCTGCCGGAGGGGCGGAAGCGAATCTTGCCCTCGGGCAGGTCCACGTCGTCATAGGCCACGATCAGCTGATCGTCCTCCGGCTTGTACCAGTTGACCAGCTGCACCACCGACTCGCCGGAGAGGTTCATGAAGGTCTGCGGCTGGCAGAGCGCCACGCGCTTGCCCCGGATGCTGCCCTCGCCGATCACGGCCTTGCAGCGCAGGCGGGTCAGCTGGATGTCGTACTTCTGCGCGAGGATGTCGATCACGTCGAAGCCCACGTTGTGGCGGGTGTGCGCATACTTCCTGCCCGGGTTGCCCAGGCCCACGATCACGTACATGGCGATTCCCTCCGGACCAGTATTTCCAGAACGTCCCGAATCATAGCTTCCTCTGAATCATTTGATTGTAGCGCGAATCCCCGCGCGTTGTCAAGCGCGCGGGGATTAAGTTCGGACCCGGAAGCGAACGGGGCTGCCCGCGGGAAGCTCATCCCTCCCGCAGGCCCAGCAAGCGAAGCGTCGCCGCATCCTCGACGCCGCCGTAATACTTGCCCAGCACGCGGCGGTAGACCGAGTCCGGCGCGCCGTCCGCCCGCGCGAAGAGCGTCATGCACGAGCGCAGCTTGACGTCGTCCGGCCAGCCCATCACCGCCGAAGGGTCGCTGCCCTCCAGCGCCAGCAGCGCCGCGCCGATCTCCTCCAGCCGTGCCCGAAGCACCGGCTGGGCCAGGTAGCGCTTCGCCTCGTCCATATCCTCGATGCCGTAGTAGTCCGCCATGCCGCTGTGGCCCAGTCCCCGCAGCTGCGGGAAGATGTACCACATCCAGTGGCTCCGCTTGCGTCCGGCGCGAATCTCCGCAAGCGCCGTGGCATAGTCCCGCTCCTGGGCGCGCAGGAAGCGCTCCAGGCCGTCCCTCGCATCCTTCATGACGCCGCCTCCCCTCGGATTGATTTGGTGGTTCACTCTACCATTCTAATGGAGAAGCCCGGCCGCGTCAAGTCGAAGCGGCGGCATCTCGCACGCGGCCGCCGCATAGGATTGCTCAGAGAACGCTTCAGGGAGGGATGTCCATGTCGAGGAACCGGAGAAGCGTCGCGGCGTCGCTGGCGCTGGGCTTCCTGTTTTCCGCCTTTGTCACGCTGGCGGCGATGCTGCTGATCGCCGCGGCGCTGGTGTACCTGCGCTTCGACGACCGAACGCTCATGATCCTCAACCAGATCCTCAAGCTGCTGGCGGTGGTGCTGGGTGTCTGCGTGGCGGTCCCCCGGGGCGGCGACCGCGGCCTGATCACCGGCGTGGTGATCGCGCTGGCCTACTCCGCCGCAGGCTACGGCCTGTACCTGCTGCTGGGCGGCGGTAGCTTCGCAGTGGGCAACATGCTGGGCGAAATGCTCACCGGCTCCGCCGCCGGAGCGGTCACCGGCGCGGTGCGCGCAAACCTGCCGTCAAGGCGAGCGCACAGGAGCAAAGCATAAGCTCCCACCGTAGCCCCAGAAGGGAGAATCCAAGGAACCTCAGGTTCCTTGAAGGTTGGAAACCCAGAGGGTTTCCAAGTCTGCCCGAAGGGCAGA
>CANQGC010000114.1 GCA_947600345.1 uncultured Clostridia bacterium | reverse complement strand
CCTCTGGGGCTACGCTGGGCTCCGCCCAGACCTGCCAAGGAACCTGAGGTTCCTTGGATTCTCCCTTCTGCTGCCGCGCTTTTGCCGCTGCGTTCCGTTGCCAAAACGAAGAAATCCAGCCCTCGGATCTATGGGGCTGGATTTCGTCGCTTCGTACTAAGCCTCCATCAGAAACGCATCGCAGGACTTTGGGCCCATGATCTACGGGCCCAAAGTCCGTCGCCTAAACGCGGCAGCAGGTGGAAGGCGGCCCCGCCGCCCTAGGAGATCAGCATCGCGTCGCCGAAGGAGAAGAAGCGGTACTCCTGCTCGACCGCGATTTTGTACGCCTCCAGGATCTTCTCCCGGTCGTAGAGCGCCGAGACCAGCATCATCAGCGTGCTGCCCGGCAGGTGAAAGTTCGTGATCAGCGCGTCCACCATCTGGTATTGGTAGCCCGGGCGGATGAAGATCTGCGTGTCGCCCTTCTTCGCGACGAGCCTGCCGCCCTCCGCCGCCGATTCCAGCGTGCGCACGCTGGTCGTGCCGACGGCGACCACGCGGCAGCCTCGCTCCCTCGCGGCGTTGACGCGCCTCGCGGCGTCCTCCGTCACCTCGAAGTATTCCGAGTGCATCTCGTGCTCCTCGATGTTCTCCACCTTCACCGGCCGGAACGTGCCCAGCCCCACGTGCAGCAGCACCGGCACCACGTCGATGCCCTTCGCGCGGATGCGCTCCAGCAGCTCCGGCGTGAAGTGCAGCCCCGCCGTCGGCGCGGCGGCCGAGCCCTCCTGCTTCGCGTACACGGTCTGGTAACGCTCCCGGTCCTGGAGCTTCTCGTGGATGTACGGCGGCAAGGGCATCTCGCCCAGCTCGTCCAGCGCCGCCTCCATCGTGCCCTCGCAGGCGAAGTCCACGATGCGCCCGCCGCCCTCGACGACCTCGGCGATCCTCGCCATCAGCCTTCCGCCGCCGAAGATCACCTCCGCGCCCGGGCGCAGCTTCTTGCCCGGCCGCACCAGCGCCTCCCAGCGCTTCGGCGCGAGCTGCTTGAGCAGCAGGATTTCGCAGGCCCCGCCCGTCGGCCTCTCGCCGATCAGCCGCGCCGGGATGACGCGGGTCTCGTTGATGACCAACGCATCGCCGGGGTTCAGGTAGTCGATCACGTCGTAGAAGTGCCTGTGCTCGATCGCGCCGGTGTCCCGGTGCAGCACCATCAGCCGGCTGTGGTCGCGGGGCTCCACCGGGGTCTGCGCGATGCGCTCCTCGGGGAGATCGTACATGAAGTCGGAAAGTTTCATTCAATCGCTCGCTTTGCTCGTAGATGATACTCCAGATTGCCGAGAAGCGGCCGCTGTGTCAGATGTCCATCCGGATCTGCTTGCTCTCCGCGTCCCTGGGCATCTTCAGGCCCAGGTGCTCGTAGGCGGCGCGGGTGCAGACGCGGCCCCGGGGCGTGCGCATGATGAAGCCCAGCTGGAGCAGGTAGGGCTCGTACACGTCCTCGATGGTCGCGGCGTCCTCGCCGGTGGTGGCGGCCAGCGTGTCCAGGCCGACCGGTCCGCCGTCGAAGCGCTCGATCATCGTGCGCAGCATCGTGATGTCGGTGTTGTCCAGGCCCAGCTCGTCGATCTCCAGCACGTTGAGCGCCTCGCGGGCGTTCTCCAGCGTGATCTTGCCGTCGCCCCGCACCTCGGCGAAGTCGCGCACGCGGCGGATCAGGCGGTTGGCGATGCGGGGCGTGCCCCGGGAGCGGCTGGCAATCTCCAGCGCGCCGTCGCGCTCGCAGTCCACCTTGAGGATCCTGGCCGAGCGCTCGACGATCACCGCCAGCTGCTCCGGCGTGTACATCTCCAGGCGGAAGCTGATGCCGAAGCGGTCGCGCAGCGGCGAGGACAGCATGCCCGCCCGGGTCGTCGCGCCGATCAGCGTGAACTTCGGAAGATCGAGCCGGATCGAGCGCGCCGCCGGGCCCTTGCCGATGATGATGTCCAGCGCGTAGTCCTCCATCGCGGGATAGAGCACCTCCTCCACGGCGTGGCTGAGGCGGTGAATCTCGTCGATGAAGAGCACGTCCCCGGCGTTGAGGTTGGTCAGGATCGACGCCAGGTCGCCCGCGCGCTCGATGGCCGGGCCGCTGGTCACGCGAATGTTGTGGCCCATCTCCGCCGCCACGATGCCCGCGAGCGTGGTCTTGCCCAGCCCGGGCGGGCCGTAGAGCAGCATGTGGTCCAGCGGCTCCCGGCGGGCGATGGCGGCCTGCATGTAGACGTTCAGCCCGGTCTTCAGCTTGTCCTGGCCGATGTACTCCGCCAGCGTGTGGGGCCGCAGCGAGAGCTCCGCGTCCGAATCCTCCTCGCGAAAGCCCGTGGTGATCAGTCTCTCCTCGTCCTGCATGGATCTGTCTCCTTATCCCTTCGCCCTGCCGAGCAGGCCGCCCAGCAGCTCCTTCATCGTGTTCACGCGCAGGACCAGGCACAGCGCGAAGTAGGCGACGAAGCTCGCCGCCGTGGTGGCGCAGAGCCGCCCGAACGCGCCCAGCGTGCCGCTTCCCTCGGGCGCCACGCCGCGCATCAGCAGGCACACCGCCGCGCAGCCCAGCGCGGAGATCAGTATCTTGACCATCTCCGGCGCGATCTGCTTAAATCCCAGCAGACCCAGCCGCTTGCGCAGCAGGAAGAACATCACGATCAGCCCGCAGTAGCTGGCGATGGACGTGGCCAGCGCCAGGCCCCGCGCGCCCATGTAGATGCGCAGGATCAGATTCAGCACGATGTTCAGCCCCACCACCAGGCAGGCGACCATGAACGGCGTGCGCGTGTCCTGAATGGCGTGGAAGCTGCGGTTCATGAAGTCGCGCAGACCGAAGCCCATCACGCCGATTAAGTAGAAGAACAGCACGCCGCCGGTGAGCTTCACCGAATCCATGTTGAAGCTTCCGCGCATGTAGATCATCTGCACCACGTCCTCGCTCATGACCATCGCCACGGCCACGATGGGCAGCGCCACCAGCGAGATCAGCTTGATGCTGTGGCGCAGCGATTCGAGCATCGCAGATTTGTTCTCGCCCACGGCCTGCTTGCTCATGCGGGAGAACATGATGGTCGTCAGCGGCACCATCAATATGCCCAGCAGGAAGGTGATCAGCTTGTAGGCGTAGTTCATCGCCGAGATCGAGCCGGTGGGCAGGCCGGAGGCCAGGCTGCGGTCGATCAGGTGGTTGATCTCGCTGATGCCCATCGAGAGCACCGCCGGGCCCGCCAGCTTGAGCAGGCGGTGGAAGCGCTTGTCCCGGATGTCCAGCACCGGGCGGTACTCAAACCAGCCCGCCAGGAAGGGGATCAGGATCAGCGCCTGGAGTATGCTGGCCGCGCAGACGCCCCAGGCGATGGACTCGATGCCGATCTTCTTCGAAAACAGCACCACCGATACGATCACCGCCACGCTCAGCGGGAAGCCGGTCAGCTGCGCCGCCATGAACTTCTCCATGGCGTTGAGCAGGCTGGAGAGCACGATGGAGGCGATGTTGAACGCCAGGCCCAGCATCATGATGCGCGTGAGCTTCACCGTGAGCGCGATGCCCGCCTCGTCGAACTGGAAGATCAGCTTGACGATGGGCTCGCAGAAGGCGTACATCACCGCCGCGATCAGCAGCGACGCCACGATGAACAGGTTCAGCGCGTTGCTGGCGAAGTGGTTGGAGTGCTTGAGGCTGTACTTCTCCCGCTCCTCCACGAACAGCGGCACGATGGTCGCCGTGATGCAGGAGTTGAACAGCAGCACCGGGAAGTAGAACAGCGTATAGGCCGAGGCGTAGGCGTCGTTCTCCATGCCGGTGCCGAAGTAACCGGCGGTGAGCACGTCCCGCGCCAGGCCGAAGACCTTGCTGAGTATGATGACCACCGTCACCATCGCGGTCGTCTTGATGAGCTTATCCTTCTTTGCCAAGGCAAGGACCTCCGAGAAAAGAAAGTATTCCAGATACGAGTATAGCACAGCCCGGCAAAGAATTCCATCCCCTGGATGTAAAGACTGCGGAGAGGGGCGCAATCGCGCCAAAAGCGCAACCAAACCGCCGCGCTTGCGCAACGGCGGTTTGATTTATAACACTCGGGTGCCGGCAGGCGTCCCTATCTCCTGCATCTCTCGGAGGAGAACCTCCTGTCATACCAGCGGCGCGTGGTCGGGACGAAATCTACCACCTCGGCACCCTCTTTGGTACAATGAAGAGACTCCCCGGCGGGTGTGCCTGTCCCCGCATCTCTTTTCTACCATTCGCGTGGCGTGTAGAAGCACATTCTCTACTTCGGTTCGTCTCCGCTATTATTGTATCACATCCCTTGCGATTTGTAAACAATCCTGTATTTTTCGTGTCCTGCGGAGAACCAGAGATTTAACAGGATATGGTTGCGCCCTTGCGAAAAAGGAACTACAATAGAAGGCACGGAAAACGCAAGGGGGAAGGTTTGCATGGATCGCGTGTACAACTTCGCGCCGGGACCGGCGACGATGCCCGAGGAGGCGCTTCAGACGGCCGCCCGGGAAATGCTCAACTACAACGGCACGGGCATGTCCGTGATGGAGATGAGCCACCGCTCCAAGCCCTACCAGGAGATATTCGACCGCACCGTCGCGCTCGTACGCGAGCTGATGGGCGTGCCCGAGGACTACGAGGTGCTGCTGTTGCAGGGCGGCGCCACCGGCCAGTTCGCGGCGGTCCCGATGAACCTGCTGCGCGAGGGCGGCAGCGCGGACTACATCGACAGCGGCAACTTCGCCCACGGCGCATTGGTCGAGGCGAAAAAGTACGGCGACATCCGCTGCGTGGCCTCTTCCCGGGAGGAGAACTATCGCTTCATTCCGAAGTGGAGCGTCGCGGACTTCAACCCGGACGCGGACTACTTCTACATCACGACGAACAACACCATCTACGGCACGCGCTATTCGTCGCTGCCAGAGACGGGCAGGGTTCCGCTGGTGGCGGACATGTCGTCGAACATCCTCTCGGAGGTCTACGACGTGCGGCGCTTCGGCGTCATCTACGCTGGGGCCCAGAAGAACATCGGCCCGGCGGGCGTGACGCTGGTGATCGTGCGGAAGGACCTGCTGGGCCACGCCCGGCCGTTCTGCCCGAAGGTGCTGGACTGGACGGTGATGGCCGAGAAGGGCTCCATGCTCAACACCCCGCCCACCTACGCCATCTACATGTGCGGGCTGTGCCTGGACTGGCTGAAGAAGCAGGGCGGCGCGGCGGCCATCGAGAAGGTGAACATCGAGAAGGCGAACCTGCTCTACGATCTGCTGGACGAGAGCGCGTTCTACCGCCCCACGGCGGAGCCCGCCAGCCGCAGCCGCATGAACGTGACCTTCACCACGCCGGACCCCGACACCGACGCGGCGTTCGTAAAGGAGGCCGCGACCCGCGGCCTGGCGAACCTCAAGGGCCACCGCCTGGTGGGCGGCATCCGCGCCAGCATCTACAACGCCATGCCCATCGAGGGCGTGCGAGCGCTGGTCAACTTCATGAAGGACTTTGAAACGGAGCACAAGTAAATGTATAACGTAAAGACTTTGAATTCCATCTCCCCGGTCTATCAGGACATACTGCGCGCGGAGGACTACGCCGTGGGCGCGGAGGTCGAGCATCCCGACGCCATACTGGTGCGCAGTGCCGACATGCACGGCTACGCGCCGGAGGAAAACCTGCTCTGCGTAGCGCGCGCGGGCGCGGGCGTGAACAACCTGCCGCTGGACGAGTTCGCCAGGGCGGGCATCGTGGCCTTCAACAGCCCGGGCGCGAACGCCAACGCCGTCAAGGAGCTGGTGATCGCGGGCCTGCTGCTGGCCAGCCGCAAGATCGCCGAGGGCATCGAGTGGTGCCGGAACCTGAGCGACGGCGAGGTCTCCGTCGAGAAGCAGGTGGAGGCCGGCAAGAAGCAGTTCGTCGGTCCGGAGCTCGCCGGCAAGACGCTGGGCGTGGTGGGCCTGGGCGCCATCGGCGTGCAGGTGGCCAACGCCGCCGTGGCGCTGGGCATGAACGTGCTGGGCTACGACCCCTTCATCTCCATCGAGCACGCCTGGAAGCTCTCCCGCGCGGTGGAGCACAGCGCCGAGCTGGACGACGTGCTGATGCGCAGCGACTACATCACCGTGCACGTGCCGCTGATGGATTCCACCCGGGATATGATCGACGCGGCGGCCATCGCCAAGATGAAGCCCAGCGCGGCGCTCCTCAACTTCGCCCGCGACGGCCTGGTGAACCTGGATGCCGTAAAGGCGGCGCTCGACGCGGACAAATTGCGCGTGTACGTGACCGACTTCCCCTGCGCATCTCTCATCGGCCAGAGGGGCGCGATCCTGACCCCCCACCTGGGCGCGTCCACGCCGGAGAGCGAGGACAACTGCGTGCGCATGGTGGCGCAGCAGGTGAACGACTACATCCGCTACGGCAGCATCGTGAACTCCGTGAACTTCCCGAACTGCAAGCTGGGCAGGCTGACGGTGCCGCGCATCGCGCTCTTGCATCAGAACGTGCCCAACGTCATCGGCTCGATCACGAAGGTGCTGAGCGAGGAGGCCCTGAACATCGAGAACATGATCAACGTCTCCCGCGGCGGCTACGCCTACACCGTCGTCGACGTGGGCCACGCCCCCAGCCAGCGCCTGGTCGACAAGCTGAGCAAGCTGGACACCATGTACAAGGCGAGGCTGCTGATGCCGTAAGCATGCGCGCAAGAAGCCGGGCGGACCGATCGGTCCGCCCGGCTTCTCTTTATTCCTCGCGGGAACGGCCGCGCGCGTACTTCGTGGCATCCCCGCAGTATTTCAACATCTTCTCAAGAACGATCTTCTCACTGCCGGGCATAGACCGTCACCCCGTTCCTGGCAATCTCCCCTGCGATCTGCGAATCCGGCGGCACGTCCACGTCGGGCAGAAGATCGATCTCGCGCTGAAAGGCGTCCTCCAGCGTGGCCTTCAATGCAAAGTAATCGAAGCCGGTGATGCTTCCGCCGCTGTCCAGAAAGAAGTCGATGTCGGAGCGCTCGGCTGCCGTACCCTTCGCGTGGGAGCCAAACAGCACGAGCCTGCGCACGCGCGCGTCCATGGGCGTGCGGCGAAGCGCATCCCGAATGGCTTCTACCGTATAGGACTGCATCCAGAGCACTCCCTTCTTCTATAAGTCTATTATACGCAAAGATGGCCGGCAAATCAAGCGCAGCGCCCGCTCTACTTCCCCCGCTCGCGCGCGACGACGCGCTTTTGGCGCCAGATGCAGAGCATCAGCAGCGCCGGGAAGAGCACGGCGGCGAGTATGCCCATGCGGATGTTGTCGCCGAAGGCGCTGGAGACCATGCCCGCCAGCGTCGGCCCGGCCGAGCAGCCCAGATCCCCCGCCAGCGCCAGCAGGCAGAACAGCGCCGTGCCGCCCCGGGGCAGCGCCGCCGAGGTCAGGCTCAGCGTGCCCGGCCAGAAGATGCCCACCGAGAAGCCGCAGATGCCGCAGCCGATCAGGCCCAGCGCCGGCACGGGCGCGAGTCCGATCACCAGATAGGCGAACACGCACAGCCCGCAGCTGCCCAGCATGAAGCTGCGCAGCGGGATGCGGTCACCAAACTTGCCGTAGAGCAGCCGCGCCATGCCCATGCAGATGGCAAAGAGCATCGGGCCCGTCAGGTCGCCCAGCGCCTTGCTGACGCCCAGGCCCTTCTCCGCCAGCACCGAGGCCCACTGGCTCACGCTCTGCTCGCCCGCGCCGCTGCACAGCATCGCCGCGAACATCAGCCAGAACACCTTCGACTTCGCCAGCTCCGCCAGGCGCATGCCCCGCTCGCCCTCGCCCAGCAGCCGCTCGATGGGCACGTTCAGGAACGAGACCGCCACGACCAGCGGCAGCGCCGCCCATATGCCCGCCATGATCCGCCAGTTGTCCAGGCCGAAGGCGGCGAAGAACAGCGTGGAGAGCAGCACCACGCCCACGTGGCCCCAGCAGTAGAAGGAGTGGAGCATGCTCATCGCCCGCTCCTTGCCGTCGGAGGGGCAGGCCTCGACGATGGGGCTGATGACGACCTCCAGCAGTCCCCCGCCCAGCGCCATCACCGTCACGGCGATCAGCAGCGCGGCGAAGGGGTCGGCCGTGCGCCCCGGCAGGATCGCCAGCATCGCGAGCCCGACGCCGGCGCAAACGTTCGCCAGCACCGCCGCGGCGCGGTAGCCGATGCGGTCCAGGAACTTGACCGACGCCGCGTCGATCAAGAGCTGCAGCAGGAAGTTGAACGTCACCAGCAGCGTGATCTTCGAAAGCGGTATGCCGAAGCGCTCGTGAAAGGTCACGAACAGCAGCGGCGCGAAGTTGTTGACCACCGCCTGCACGACGTAGCTGGCAAAGCAGGAGCGCATGGTGCGGTCGTAGCGCTTTTGCGGAACACCGGCCTTCGTTTTCTCGGCGCGATTCATCTCGGGTTTTGTCTCCTTTGCGCGTAAATTGCGGTTCGGCTTGCAAGTATCCGTCCGCGTGTGATATGATTATATCATACGCAGACGGACGAATTTAGTGATATTAAGAGAGCGAAAATTTTTTTAACATTATGTTTCATTACAATACCTCCTTTTTTATAGCTTTTCTGATTTTCACAGCTAATGCAAGG
>CANQGC010000113.1 GCA_947600345.1 uncultured Clostridia bacterium | reverse complement strand
GTACCTGCTGGGGATCATATGGCCGTTTTTCTTCGCCTTCCTCTTCGCCGCGGCCCTGACGCCGGTCATCCGCTTCAGCGCGCTGTCGGGATAACCGAGCCGCTTGCCTTCCCGGTAAAGTTCGTCGGTCAGGCCCTTTTCGGCCAGCTCCGCCTCATAATCGGCGAGATGCTTCAGTTTGTACAGGAACCACCGGTCAATGCGGGTGATCTCGAAAATGGTATCAATGGATACGCCCGATTTGATCGCCTCGAAAACCGTAAACAGGCGGCGGTCGTCGCAGCTTTTCAGGCGCTCCATCAGCGGCAGGTTCGAAATAGGTCTCGCGTTGAGCGTATCCAGGGAAATCTCCGCTCCGCGCACCGCCTTCATGATCGCCATCTCAAAACTGGTGCCGATGGCCATTACCTCTCCGGTGGCCTTCATCTGGGTGCCCAGCTTGCGGCTGGAACCGGCGAATTTTTCAAAAGGCCACTTGGGGAACTTGACCACGACGTAATCGACCGTCGGTTCAAAGCAGGCGCAGGTTTTCCCGGTAATGTCGTTGCGGATCTCGTCCAGCGTATAGCCGAGCGCGATCTTGGTCGTAATCTTGGCGATCGGATAGCCGGTCGCCTTGCTGGCCAGCGCCGAGGAGCGGGATACGCGGGGATTGACCTCGATCACCGCGTACTCGAAGCTGTCCGGGTTCAGCGCGAACTGGCAGTTGCAGCCGCCCACGATGCCCAGCGCGGTGATGATGTTCAGCGACGCGCTGCGCAGCATCTGGTACTCCTTGTCGGAGAGCGTCAGCGCCGGCGCCACGACGATGCTGTCGCCGGTGTGCACGCCCACGGGGTCGAGGTTCTCCATCGAGCACACGGCGATGACGTTGCCCGCGCCGTCGCGCATGACCTCGAACTCGATCTCCTTCCAGCCCGCCACCGAGCGCTCGATCAGCACCTGGGTGATGGGGGACATGTCCAGGCCGACGCGGGAAATTTCGCTCAGCTCCCCGGCGTTCGCCGCCGCGCCGCCGCCCGCGCCGCCCAGCGTGAACGCCGGGCGCACGATCACCGGGTAGCCGATGCGCTCCGCCACGTCCAGCGCCTCCTGCACGCTGTTGGCGATGCCAGAGGGAATCACCGGCTCGCCGATGGCCGTCATCGTGTCCTTGAACATCTGGCGGTCCTCGGCCTTGTCGATGGCGTCGGCGTTGGTGCCGATCAGCTTCACACCGTGGGCCTCCAGGAAACCTTCCTTGGAGAGCTGCATGGCCAGCGTCAGGCCCGTCTGGCCACCCAGACCGGCGAGCATGCTGTCGGGCTTCTCGTGCTCGATGATGCGCTTGATCGTAGGCACGGTCAGCGGCTCGAGGTAGATTTCATCCGCCAGCGCCTTGTCGGTCATGATCGTGGCGGGGTTGGAGTTGACCAGCACCACGTTCACGCCTGCCGCCTTCAATACGCGGCAGGCCTGCGCGCCGGCGTAGTCGAATTCGGCGGCCTGGCCGATCACGATGGGGCCGGAGCCGATCATCAGAACTTTATGGATGGACGGATTCAGCGGCATTGCTCGTCGCCTCCCATCATTTGAATGAAGCGGTCAAACAGGAACGAGGTATCACGGGGGCCGGAGCAGGCCTCGGGATGAAACTGCACGGTGAAGGCGTTGAGCTCGGGGTAGTCGATGCCCTCGCAGGTGCCGTCGTTGGCGTTGACGAAGCGCAGCGTGCCGCGCTTTATGGAATCGGATACGATGGCGTAGCCGTGGTTCTGGCTGGTGATGTAGGTGCGCGTGCCGCCGATTTCCTTCACCGGCTGGTTCGCGCCGCGGTGGCCGTACTTCATCTTCTCGGCCCGCCCGCCCGCGGCCAGTGCCGTGAGCTGGTGGCCCAGGCAGATGCCGAACAGCGGGATGTTGCCCAGCAGCTTTGCGATCTGCGCGATGCAGTAAGTATTCTCGCTGGGGTCGCCGGGACCGTTGGAGAGCATTGCGCCGTCGTAGCCGCCGGAGAGGATGTCCTCCGCCGGAACCGAGGCGGGGTAGACCGTCACCTCGCAGCCGCGCTTGCACAGCTCCCGGGTGATGTTGCGCTTCGCGCCGTAGTCGATCAGCGCCACGCGCTTCTTGGTCTCACCCGCGGCGGGGAAGGTTTTCGGCTCGGTGCAGGTCACTTCGTCCACCACGCCGGTGACGAGGTACTCCCGCACGGTGTTCAAATCCTTCGGCGGCTCGGAGCAAATCGTCGCGTTCATCACGCCGTGCTCGCGAATCTTGCGGGTGAGCGCCCGCGTATCCAATCCGCAGATGCCGGGGATGCCGCGCTCCTTCAGGAACTGATCCAGCGTGTACTGGCAACGGAAGTTGGACGGCTCCTCGCACCACTCGCGCACCACGTAGCCGCGGGCGTGAACCTTGCCCTCGAAGTCGTCCTCGATGATGCCGTAGTTGCCGATCAGCGGGAAGGTCTGCATCACGATCTGCCCGGCGTAGCTGGGGTCGGTCAGCGTCTCGATGTAGCCGACCATGCCGGTGGTGAACACCAGCTCGCCCACGGCGTCCGCCTCCGCGCCGAAGCCCTGCCCCTCGTAGACCGAGCCGTCGGAGAGAACCAGGTAAGCCTTGCGCATGAAAAGCGCCCTCTTTCTCTGTCGAGTATTGGAGCTTCCAATTATAAATAGAAAGTTTACTTTCTCAGCGTGGCCAGCATCACGGCCTTGATGGTGTGCATCCGGTTTTCGGCCTCGTCGAACACGATGGACGCCGGGGACTCGAACACCTCATTCGTGACCTCCATCTCATCCACGCCGAACATCTTCGACATCTTGCGGCCCACGGCGGTGTTGAGGTCGTGGAACGCGGGCAGGCAGTGCATGAACACGCAGTCCGGCGCGGCCTGGGCCATGAGCTTGGAGTTGACCTGGTAGCCGATCAAATCGCGGATGCGCTCGGCCCATACTTCGTCCGGCTCGCCCATCGAGACCCAGACGTCGGTGTAGATCACCTGCGCGCCCTTCACGGCCTCGGCGGGATCCTCGATGAATTCGACGGTCGCGCCGTTCTCGGCGGCGATGGCCTGGCACTGCTCCATCAGCTCCGGGTCGGGGAAGTACTTGCGGGGAGCACAGGCCACGAAGTGCAGGCCCATCTTCGCGCAGCCCACCATCAGCGAGTTGCCCATGTTGTAGCGGGCGTCGCCCATGTAGACCAGCTTGATGCCCTTCAATTTGCCAAAGCGCTCCCGTATGGTCAGGAAGTCGGCCAGAATCTGCGTGGGGTGGAACTCGTTCGTCAGGCCGTTCCACACCGGCACGCCGGAGTACTTGGCCAGCGTATCGACGATCTCCTGGCCGTAGCCCCGGTACTCGATGCCGTCGTACATCCGCCCCAGCACCCGCGCGGTGTCGGCGATGGACTCCTTGTGGCCGATCTGCGAGCCCGAGGGGTCGAGGTAGGTCACGCCCATGCCCAGGTCGTGCGCCGCCACCTCGAAGCTGCAGCGCGTGCGCGTGCTGGTCTTCTCGAAGATCAGCGCCACGTTCTTGCCGCGCAACTCGTCGTGGGCAATGCCCCGGTGCTTCTTATCCTTCAGCTCGGCGGCCAGGTCGATCAGTCCCTCGATCTCCGTCGGGGTGAAGTCCATGAGCTTCAAAAAGCTCCTTCCGCTCAGATTCATATTTCAACGCTCCCTCGTCATTTGGTATCGCCTTATTATATAACCCGCATGTTTACGATTCAACGGCAAGCGTGTAAACTCTTACATAATAATGCGAAGGAATCGTCGGATTATGCGAAGTATATACATAATTATGCAAATATGGGGCCCCCGCGACTGCGGGGGCCCCGTTGCCCTTTGAGAAGCTATTCAGAGATTCACTCAGACCTGGGTCTCCATGTCCTTGGTCTTTTCGCTCTGCTCCTTGGCGTACTTCTCGGCGCGCTTCTTCTGCCACTCGGTGGCTTCCTTGAATTCCACCGGCTGGTTGACGACCACCTGCGGGAAGGGGACGTTGATGTTGTGCTTGTCGAAGATCAGCTTCATCTCGCGGTTCAGGTCGCGGATCAGCTTCGGGCGGTCGCCCTCGGCGCACTGCGCCAGCACGCGGATGATGACGCCGCTGTCCGCCAGTGAGACCACGCCGCCGTAGGACGGGCCTTCGATGATTGCGGGCAGGCGGCTCTTGAACTTGGGCAGCTCCTCTGCCAGTATGGCCTCCACGCGCTCCAGGCTCTCGCCGTACTCGATGGATACCTCGCACAGCGCCACGGACTCCTTGCGCGTCATGTTGATGACGCCGGAGATGGCGGAGTTGTTGAGGATCTTGATGTTCTTGCTGGGCTCCTCGATCTTCGTGGTGCGCACGCCGATCTCGATCACCGTGCCGCGCCAGTCGCCGATGGTCACGATGTCGCCCACGCGGAAGTCGCCCTCAAAGATGATGAAGAGTCCGGCCAGTATGTCGGTGATCAGATCCTTCGAGCCCAGGCCGATGACCAGCGAGAGTATGCCCGCCGAGGCCAGCAGCGTGGCCGTATCCACGCCGAACTGGGCGAAGCAGTAGTAGGCCGCCGCGATCACGGACACGTACTTGACCAGATTGCTCAGCAGGCGGCAGATGGTGTCGCCCCGGGCGTCCATCGTGCGGGACAGGAGCCTGAGCAGCCCGCGCACCACCGTGGTGCCCGCGATGACGACCATCAGAATCAGCACGCAGGCGGTCACGGAGAAGATGTTGAACGTCTTCTTCCAGGTGCCGTCGATCACGTAGCGGAACACCGAAGTGCTGTCGAAGAAGCGCTCCTTGTAGATGACCGCCACGCAGATGATGGCCGCCATCACCACCATCAGCGCCTTGAGGATGGCGAAGACCTTCTGCTCGGGCGTGCGCTCACCCCAGTGCATGGATACGTTGCTCCAGCGGGAGAACGCGCTCTCGGTCTTCTTCACGTTGCCGTCCACGACCACGTCCATCATGCGCTCGCGGTCTAGGCTGCGCTTGGTGCGCCTGCGCTTCCGCGCGGGCGCGGCGCTGCTGTCGACCTGCATGCACAGCAGCAGGCAGATCAGGCCCAGGCAGACGAGCGAGAAGCCCGTGCTCAGCAGCGCGATGAAGAGCCGGTTGCCGCCCAGCTCGGCCTCGGGCACCGCCAGGAAGATGAACTCGTCGGCCGTCTCCTTGGCCGTGGCGAAGTACTTCTCCAGGCCCAGCTTGATGTAGCCGCTGTCACCGTCGATGAATTCGTCCTCCGTCAGGCCGTGCTCCAGGGAGCTGCGGCCGATGTAGCGCTCGTCGGGATAGCAGACGAAGTTCTTCTCCTCCGTGCGGTCGGTGGAGAATGCGAAGCCGTTGGAGCCAACCTTGATGTTCTGCAGGATCGCGCGCATGTCCATGCTGTCCACCGTTTCCTGCAAGAGCTCCGGGAAGACGGCGATCTGCACGAAGCCGTCCGCCTCGCCCGCGTCGTCGCGCAGCGTGACGCCCACATACTGGCGGTAGATGTGCTCCACATCGTCCAAGCGCGCCTCCTGAATCAGGAAGGGCACGCCCTGCAAGAGCTGGTTGAAGGCGTAGGACTGGTCCTCCGGATTCTGGCTCAGCGTGAAGTGGGAGTAGGGCGAGTCCGTGGCCGTCATCACGCCGTTGGAATCGAACAGGAAGCAGTACTCCACGCCCAGCGCCTCGCTCAGGCCCGCCAGGTCCTCCCGGTTGCCCAGCTCGGGCTTGCGATCCAGGATGTAGGCGGCGGTCTCGGCCTTGGAGAGGTATGCGCGGTTGTAGCAGTCGGTCAGCAGGTGCGCGTCCTTCTCGTAGCGCGCGGAGGTGGTTTCGATCTCGCTCATGTGCTGGGCATTGGACATGCTCACCTGGGAGAGGTTGAACAGCGTCTGCATGTAGAAGGAGATGCCCAGTATGCACACCAGGCCGATGAAGGACGTGATGCCGATCTTGATGGCGAGCCGCTTGTGGAAGCGCAGCCGCTTGCCGAGCTTCACGATGTCGTCGCTCTTCGGGCCGTCCTTCTCCGCCTCGGTGAGCATCAGCATCGCGTAGGCGATCACGATGGTCACGACGGCGATGAAGATGAACAGCACGATGACCACGGTGACAAGGTTGTCGGATTTGATCTCATCCTCGCTGACGGCGCAGACCACGTAGGTGTTGCCCAGCTGGGTGACGCCCGCGTAGAGCCGCTCGCCGTACACGTCGATCCAGCCCGTGTTGCCCTCCTCCAGCGATTCCACGGCGATGCCGGCGTCCAGCGCGTCCTGGCCGATAAGCGAGGCGTCGGGGTGGTAGGTGAAGGTATAGTCCTGGGCGGAGACCGCGAAGGCGTAGCCGTGCAGGCCGACGCTCACGTTCTCGAGGATGCTCTTCCAGGACGAGGTGTCCTCCAACAGCGTCGAGAGCTCCTCGGGGGACTGCTCGATGACCGCCATCTGCTGATCGTCGATCCAGGCGGCGTAGTAGCGCAGGCTCTCCTCGCCGGTCGTCACCTGGAAGGGCTTGCTCGGCGTGCGGCTGTCGAACACCGTCCTGAGCTGGTTGTAGCGGGCGCGGGCGAAGTTCGCCTGCGTGGGCCGGGCCTGGGCGGAGATGCTGCCGTCGCGGTCGACGATCAGCGCGTTGGTCACGTTCAGGATCGAGCGGTACTGCTCCATCATGTCCGGCGTGAGCGCGGGATCGATCTGCTGCTGCACCATGTAGGCCAGGCTCGCGGCCTTATCCCGGTAGATGTTGTCGAAGGTCTGCTGGGTCTGCGCGCCGTTTTCGCTCGACTTCTCGACCAGCTCGTCGATCTGCTCGAGCTTCTCCAGCGTGGCCCTCTGCTGCGTGGCGGTCGACAGGTCGTTCTGCATCAGCACGAGGAAGGCGCCCAGCGCGATTGTGCAGACAAGCTGAACGCAGATCATCGCGAGGGATTTCTTCTTGATTCTCTTGGACATGCGCTCCGCCTCCTCAATCCCACTTGTCGGTCAGGCGCGCCACCGTGCCGTCGTCGATCAGCGCCTGCATGGCCTCGGCGACCTGGGCGCTCAGGGGGCTGCCCTTGACCGTCGCCGCGCCGTACTGCATCGAATCCAGGGTCTTGCTGAAGTAGTTGCGCTCGTCGTTCATGTGGCCCTTCGCGATGGAGCCGTCCATGCACATGGCGTCGATGATGCCCTCCTCCAGCGCCTCGGAGAGCTCCGCGTAGCTGTTGGAGTAGCGGAAGATAAAGTTCGGCTCCTTGGGCTCCTCCTCGAGCAGGCCCATCTCCCGCATGTTGGCGCGGAAGGAGACGTCGTTGTTCGCGCCGGCCACCGCGCCGATGGTCAGGCCCTTCAGGTCGAGGGGCTCGGAGAACAGCGTGGAGTTCTGCACGATGATGTAGGTGTAGTCGTCGTAGTAGGCCGGGCTGAAGTCCACGGTCTCCTTGCGGCGCTCGGTGATGGTGTAGCAGGCCATGAGCACCTGCACCTCGCCGGAGGCGAGCTTGGCCTCGCGGTCGCCGGCGGTTACGGTCACGTACTCCGCGCCGGCGTAGCCCATCTTCTTCGCCAGCGCGTCCGCCAGGTCGATCTCCAGGCCGTAGTACTTGCCGGTGGTGGGGTTCAGGTAGCCGAAGCCCACGATGTCCGCGCGCACGCCCACGACCAGGCGCTTTGCCTCCGCGCTGGCCGTGGTCTCGGCTTGCGCGGAGCCCACCAATCCCGTCAGCAACAGGATGATCGCCGCCAACAGTGCCAGCGGCCGGTGGTATCTCTTCAAGGAATCCTCCCCCTTCCAGAATGAATCCTTCCAGATATGAATCCTTCTATTTCATCATCCAGTATAACATAGCTTGCGAAATAAAGCTACATTAGATTCACAATGTTTGCCGAGTTTTAAAGAAAAACATCGATTTAACCGGCAGATTCCCGGCAAATCGTCGTTATTTTGGCAAACTTTCATCCATGCGGGGTCAAAAAGCTTGCTATTTTTCCGGGCTTCTGCTACAATAATGAGGAATGTCTATAAAGGGGGTCTTATGCGATGAGCCGCTATCGCATCGCGCTGGACGCCATGGGCGGCGACGACGCGCCGGACGCCATCGTCCGGGGCGCGCTTCGCGCGCTGAAGCGCTTTGACGACATCGACGTATTGCTGGCCGGACCGCCGGAGCGCATCGAGCCGCTGCTTGCGGAAGCGCCCCGGGACCGGGCGGAGATTCTGCCCGCGAGCCAGGTGATTGGCATGGACGAATCGCCGATGCTGGCGGTGCGCCAGAAGAAGGATTCCTCGATGGTCGTGGCCATGAGCGCCGTGCGCGAGGGTAGGGCCGGGGCCGCCATCAGCGCGGGCTCCACGGGAGCGATCCTGGCCTGCGGCATCTTCAAGGTGGGCCGCATTCCCGGCATCGAGCGCCCGGCCATCGGCGTGGTGCTGCCTGGGCTCAGGCGCAAGACGCTGCTGATCGACTCCGGCGCGAACGTGGACTGCCAGCCCAAGTACCTCCTGCACTTCGGCCTGATGGGCTCGGCCTACATGCACGGCGTGGAGGGCATCGGCGAGCCGCGCGTGGGCTTAATCAACATCGGCGCGGAGGCGGAGAAGGGCAACAAGCTCGTAAAGGAGACCTACGAGCTGATGCTCGCCCAGTCGAACTTCCGCTTCGCCGGCAACTGCGAGGCGCGGGACATCTTCACCGGGGACTTCGACGTGGCCGTG
>CANQGC010000112.1 GCA_947600345.1 uncultured Clostridia bacterium | reverse complement strand
G
Organism: uncultured Clostridia bacterium; assembly: GCA_947600345.1. Classification (GTDB taxonomy): domain Bacteria; phylum Bacillota; class Clostridia; order Christensenellales; family Aristaeellaceae; genus SFTH01. The sequence goes on along the minus strand of CANQGC010000112.1, from coordinate 8,696 downwards.
GCAGCTCTACGGCTCGCTCGTGCTGACGCTGACCTCCTTCATGCCGGAGCTGGACGCCGTGCGGCTTTCCATCGGCGGCGAGTATGTGACCGAGTGCGACCTGCCCAACCAGCTGGCGCGCTTCCCGGAGGGCCGCATGCGCAGATCGGACTTCTCCCAGCTCGTGGGCTCCAGCGCCCGCCTGTACTTCCGGGAAGGCAGCGGCCTGGCCCGGTTGGAGTGCGCGATCTCCCAGGCCGGCGCCGTCTCCGCCCGCAGCGTGCTCTCCGCCATGATCACGCTGGGCTCCTACCGGGGACTGCAGTCCGTGTTCCCCGCGGGCGTGGTTCCCGAGGACGTGCTGGGCGTGACCATCGAGGACCGGGTCGCCTACGTCAATCTGTCCGGCAACTTCTACAGCCTCTGCCAACCCCTGAACACCCTCGACGAGCGAATGCTGGTTTACGCGATGGTCAACGCCCTCACGGAGTTGGACGCCATCGGCGCGGTCAGCTTCCTGGTGGAGGGAAGGCAGCTGGACACGCTGGTGGGCGGGGTGTACCTGCGCTCCTCGCTGATGCGCGACCCCGGCATCGTGCACGAGTACGCCCCCTCGCCGGACGGTGTCTGAGGAAGCGTCCGGCCCCGCGCCATCGTGCGCGATTCCTGATTCAACGATGAATTCCCGATTTGGAGGAGGAAACGGCTATGAAGCTCACCATACTGGGCTGCTGCGGCCCCTACCCCGCCGCCGGAGGCGCCTGCTCCGGCTACCTGCTCAGCCAGGGCGACACCCACGTGCTGATCGACTGCGGCGCGGGCGTCCTGGCGAACCTGGCGCGCCACATCGCCTGGGAGGACCTGGACGCCGTGGTGCTCAGCCACCTGCACTACGACCACATGAGCGACATGCTGCCCATGCAGTACGCGCTGCAGTTTCACCCGAGGCAGGCGCCGCTGCCGGTCTACGCGCCACGGACGCCGGAGCCGGTGCGCGCGCTGCTGGACGCGCCCTGCTACGATCTCCGGCCGATGGAGGACATGCGCATCGGCGAGATCGCCTTCCGCTTCCACCCCGGACGCCATCCGGTGCAGAGCTTTGCCCTTCGCGCGGAGTGCGCCGGGCGCTGCTTCGCCTACACGGGCGACACAAACACACTGGAAGGGCTGGACGGCTTCCTCTCCGGCGCGGACGTGCTGCTGGCGGACGCCGGGCTGAGCGCCGCCGACTGGCGCGCGCAGGCCCCGCACCTGAGCCCGGAGGGCTGCGCGAATCTGGCCCGACAGTCCGGCTGCGGAAGGCTGCTGCTCACCCACCTGAATCCGAAGTATGCGCCGGGAGCGCTCGAGGCCGAGGCAAAGGTCCTCCGGCCGGACGCGGAGTTCGTGCGCATCGGAAATCAATACGAAATCTGAGCCGTTTCCCCGCGAGCGCACTGATTTCAAATGCAAAGCAATCCTTCCCGCCCGGCCGCCGGCTCCGGCGCACAGACCGCGCCTCCGCTTCGGGAGCGCGATCCGCTCACCCGCCTCCTGCGGGCGCGGCCGCTCGCGTTGGCGGCGGCGCTGTTCCTGTCGGGCTGCATGCTGCAATATGGGCTCGAGCTGCCCCGGCGCGCCGCCGCGATTGCGCTGGCGGCGCTGTTGCTGCTCCCCCTCTGCCTGCGGCGCAGGCGAAGCCTCGCCCTCGCGGTCCTGATGCTCGCGCTGATCCCGGCGGGAATGCTGCGCTTCGACGTCGCCTGGAGCGCCGTATCGCCGCTGCCCGTGCGCAGGGGCGTCGAGCTCTGCGGCCGCATCTGCGAGATGCCGGAATACAGCCCGGATTCCCAGCGCACCGTCTGCACGCTCGACGGCTTCCGCGTGGACGGCATAGCATACGGCGGCAAGCTCAGCCTCTACCTGCGGGGCGACGATGCGCTGCTGCAAGCCGTCCGCCTGGGGCAGGAAGTTCGCGTCACCGCCAACCTCTGGCGCTCGGACGAGGCCACCAACCCCGGCCAGTTCAGCTATGCCAACTACCGCCGCGCCCGAAACCTGCGCAGCTACGCCACGGCAAAGATCGAGGACGCGACGTTCGCGGACACTCCGGCCCGCCCGGGCGACCGGATCGAGCGGCTCCGCGCCAGTCTGGGCGAGCGCATCGACCGGCTGTTCCCGAACAACGCGCCCCTGGCCCGCGCGCTGGTGCTGGGCGATCGCAGCGGCCTGAGCGAGGAGGACCGGCAGAGCTACGCCCAGGCCGGGGCCGCGCACCTGCTGGCCATCTCCGGCATGCACCTGAGCATACTGGCGGGCATCATCGCGCTGATCCTGGGCCGCTTTCTGCACCGCGACATCGCGTTCTGGATCACGCTAGCGCTGCTGTGCGGCTACTCGGTGCTGACCGGCTTCGCGCCCTCGATGGCCCGGGCGCTGATGATGTACGCCCTATTCGGCCTCGGGCCCATCGCCGGACGCCGCTCCGACGGCATCACCCGGCTGGGCGCGGCGCTGCTGATTCACCTGCTCATCCGCCCGGCAGCGATGCTGGACACCGGCTTCGTGCTCTCCTACGGCGCGACGGCGGGCATAGTGCTGCTGGCGTCGCCCCTGAGCCGCCTGCCGCTGCTGGAGCGGGCGCTGGGCGGGCACGAATTCGTCCGAAGCCCCGCGCGGCGCGCGTTTCGCTGGGCGGCGGGCACGCTGGCGATGACGCTCGCCGCCCAGATCGCCATACTGCCAGCGGTGGTCAACGCCTACGGCTCCCAGCCGGTCTGGTCGCTGCTCACCAACCTGATCGCCGCGCCGCTGACGATGCTCGGCTACATCCCCGCGCTGATCGGCACGCTGCTCAACCTCGCGCCCGTCGCCGCCGCGGCGGACTGGCTGTTCGGACTGCTGACGAAGCTCGTGACGGGCATCGCCGCGCTGCCCTTCTCGTCGGTGCGCGTGGCGCGGTTTCCGCTGTGGCTGTCCGGGCTGTGCATCGCGGTCTGCTTCGCCTCCTCGGAGCTGTCCCGGCTGCCGAAGGGGCTACGGCGCTTCCTGCCCTTCGCGGTGGTTCTGGCGATCCCCCTGGCAAACCTCTGCGCCTGGTGCACGACGCTGGGCGTGAGCGTCGTGTTCCTGGACGCCGGTCAGGCGGACTGCGCCGTGCTCCGCTGCCAGGGCCACGTATACCTGGTCGATGCCGGGGACGACTACAGCCCCGCCGCCGATTACCTGAGCGCCATGAACTACACGCCCGACGCGCTGTTCCTCACCCACCCCCACGCCGACCACGCCTTCGGGCTCGCCGACATACTGGAGGTTTGCACGCCCAGGCGCATCTACCTGTCCGTCAACTGGAACCGCTTCGAGATCGATCCCGAGCTCCAGGCCGCGCTGGACGAGGCCCAAGCGCGCGGCGCGGAGCTGATTTCCACGCGCGCCGGGGATGAAATCTCCCTCTCTGAGGACGTAAATTTGTCCGTGCTCTCGCCGCAGGCAGGAATTTCGGCGGATTCGGCGAATGAGGATTCATTGATCCTTCGCATGGAGTACGGCGACGCGCGGGCCCTGTTCCTGGCGGACGCGCCCGCGGAGGTGGCGGAGGGCCTCGCCGGAGACATCGACCTGATGAAGGTCGCGCACCACGGCGCGCGGGACGGCACCAGCGCCGCGCTGCTGGCGGAGACCTCGCCCTCGGCGGCGGTGATCTCCGTGGGCCGGGACAACAGCTACGGCCACCCGGCGGAGGCGACGCTCGAGCTGCTGGAGGCCGCGGGCGCGAAGGTCTGGCGCACCGACCAGTCGGGCGCGATCACCTGCCACCTGCGCCCGGACGGCACGCTCATGCTTCGCGGATACTTGCCTTTGGAGGTCGGAGATGGATTGGAATGAGCTCTACCGCTCGATCAAGGAGGGCCGCTTCGAGCGCATCTACCTCTTCACCGGCCCCGAGGAGCTGATCAAGCGCGACGCCCTGGCGGCGCTGCGGGCCAGGCTGCTCCCCGCCGGGCTGGAGGCGCTCAACGACGCCACGCTGGAGGGCTGCTCCGCCCGGGACATCATCGACGCCTGCGAGACGCTGCCGGTGATGTGCGAGCGCCGGGTGGTCGTGGTGCGCGACTGGGCCCCGCTGGCCTCCGGCAAGGCAAAAGCCGAGGAGGAGGACGTCGAGCGCATGCTCGAGTGGCTGAAGGACCCGCCCGAGAGCTGCGCGCTGGTGTTCTACATGAGCGTGGAGATCGACGGCAGGAAGAAGCTCCCCGCATACCTCAAGAAGCTTCCGGGCTTCGTGAGCTTCGACTACCTGACCGGCGCGACGCTCACCAAGTGGTGCAACCAGCGCCTGAAGCCCCTGGGCAAGCGCATGCAGCCCGCCGCGATGGACCTGCTGGGTATGATGGCCGGGCAGGAGCTGACCCGCATCGCCGGGGAGCTGGACAAGCTCGCCGCCTATACGGGCGACGCGGCGGAGATCAGCCCGGACGCCGTGCGCGCCGTGGTCACGCCCTCGCCGGAGTACTCTGTATTCGTGATCCTGGATCACCTGCTCGCAGGCAGGCTCAAGGACGGCGTCGAAGCGGCGAACGCCGCGCTGCGGGGCGACAGCAACCCGGTGCGGCTGATCGCGCTGTTCTCCAGCCAGCTGCGGCTGGACGCCCACATGAAGTACGCGATGGACTCCGGCGCCAACCTGGCGGAGCTCCAGAGAGCGCTCAACCTGAACCCCTACCGCGCAAAGATGATCCAGCGGCAGATACGCTCGATCCCGGCGGAGGCGCTCAAGGAGCGCTACCTCGCCTGCGTGGAGGCCGACTACGCCATCAAGTCCGGCGCGCTGCGCGACCGCGCCGCACTGGATATGCTGATTCTAAAACTTGCCATCGCCCCGGATGCAACAAAACCGGCCCGGGCTTCGTCCAAGTGACGAACCCGAAATGGAGGGATTCCCATGAAGAAGATGAAGAAACTGCTCGCCTGCGCGATGATCGCCGCGCTGATGATCGCCGCGTGCGCGCCCGCGCTGGCGGATGTGCCCTCGCTGAACTCCAAGATGATCAAGTTCGCGAAGGCGGCGCTCACCTGCCTCGCCTCCGGCGACTACGACCGGGTGGTCACGGGCCTGCCCTTCTCCGGGCTGTCGCCCAGCGCGGACGAGTGGCGCAGCTTCGCCCAGGGCTCCTTCTCGAGCCTCTCCGGCTCCGATCCCCAGACCAAGTACGCCGTGGCCTGGTGGACGGGCCGCAACTGGCGCGTCGCGGTGCCGGTGCGCAAGCCGGACAAGGGCAGCGTGGAGGCGCTGGTGCTCACCTCCGAGGACGGCAGTAGCTTCTCCGGCTACGCCTGCCTGGACTGGGCCAGCGTGCAGAGCGGCTACGCGAGCTCCGACTACGTAATCTGGAAGGACGAATATAGCGGCGCAAGCTCCGCCACCGTCGAGAACGACGTAGACTGACCCCACCCCAGCCGTAACCCCAGAAGGGAGAATCCAAGGAACCTCAGGTCCTTGAAGGTTGGAAACCCAAAGGGTTTCCAAGTTCGGCCCAAGGGCCGAACCGCACCGGCTCAAATCGAAGATTTGAGGCGGCGCGCCGCAGAATTCTTAAGGGACAGCGTCCCTTAAGCAGGTCTGGGCGGAGCCCAGCGGGTCCGGGCAGAGCCCGGCACACCAGCGGCCCGCGGCCATCAAGCCAAACAGGGTAACTCGATCCACCGCCCCATCGCCCCCATACCGCGGGCCGCCGAAGCGAGTTTTGATTTGGAAAGCCAAAAGGCTTTCCAAATCAAAGAGCAACCAAACGCCCCGCTCAAGCGTATCACCCCTCCACACACACTTCTCAAAACCAAGACCCATAACACCACACAAAGGCGCCCAGCAAACCACTCGCCGGGCGCCTTCTCTATCTAATGCGAAGCACTTCTCCCCTCACTTCGTCAACCCAACCACCACGTCGCCCATGACGACCACGGCGTAGGGCTGGCCCTTGCTGGCCTTGGTCTCAATGCTCACATCCTCGGTGTTGTACTGAGTCATCGTCCCCGACTTCTGCACAATCTGGAAGTCGTAGGGCTCCTTCACCATCAGCGCGCCGGCCACCTTCGCGCCGTTCGAGCCGTTCTTCATCAGCGTGATGCACTTCACGCCCTTGCCGCCCCGGGCCTGGCGGTCGAAGTCCACCAGCAGGCAGCGCTTCATATAGCCCAGGTCCGTGGCCAGCACGACCTCGCCCTCGCTGTCGTGCAGGAAGGCGAAGGCCACGCGGTCGCCCGGCGCCAGCGCCATCGACTTCACGCCCGCCGCCGTGCGCCCGATCAGCGAAACCTCCTCCAAGGCGAAGTGAATCGCCATGCCCAGCTCGGAGATCAATAGCACGCTCCTGCCCAGCTTCGCATCCTGAGCGCAGAGCAGCCGGTCGCCGTCCTTCAGGTTCATCACCGCATAGCGACCCTTGCGCACGTTCAGGTCGGCAAGCGCCACGCGCTTGATCAAGCCCTTCTCGCTGGCCAGCAGCACCTCGCCGCTCCAGTCGCCGGAGTTCAGCACGCCCACCAGCTTTTCGTCCTTCTCCATGCCCGCCAGCAGTCCCCCCGGCGGCAGTCCGCGCTCCTTGGCGCGGGCCTCGGGAATCTGCTCCGCCGCCACCGGGTAGCAGTAGCCCAGGTCGGTGAAGAACAATAGCTTCTGGTTCGTCAGGCAGTCGATGCTCGCCACCGGCGGATCGTTGAACTCCCCGCCCGCCAGCGCCTTGTCGCAGAGCTTGGGCTGCATGCGCTTGACGAAGCCGTTGCGGGTCAGCAGCACCCGCGCCTCGTCCGGGGCGGCGGCCGCCTCCTCGATCTCGATGGCGTCGAAGCCCGGCACGAGCTCCGTCCTGCGGGGGTTGGCAAACTTGTCCCGAATCTCCTTCAATTCCTTCTTGATGACGCCCATCAGCTTCCGCTCGCTCGCCAGGATCGCCTTGTACTCGGCGATCTTCTTCTGAAGCTCCGCGTACTCGGTCTTCAGCGCCACGACCTCCAGGTTTGTCAGCCGCTGCAGGCGCATGTCCAGGATCGCCTGGGCCTGCACGTCCGTGAGCTGGAAGCGCTCGATCAGCTTGCCCTTGGCCTCCTTGGGCGTCTTGGACGAGCGAATCAGCCGGATCACCTCGTCCAGGTTGTCCACGGCGATGATGAGCCCTTCGAGTATGTGCGCCCGCGCCTCGGCCTGGCTGAGCTCGTACCTGGTGCGGCAGGTGACGACGTTCTTCTGGTGCTCGATGTAGTATTCGAGCATGGTCTTGAGGCCCATCTGCACCGGCTTGCCGCCGGCGATGGCCACCATGTTCACGCCGAAGGTCACCTGCATGTCGGAGTACTTGTACAATACCTTCAGCAGCTTCTCCGGGTCCACATCCTTGCGCACCTCGACCACCGCGCGCATGCCCATGCGGTCGGATTCATCGCGGATGTCGTAGATGCCGGAGAGCAGGCTCTTCTTCTCCTCGCTCAATCGAAGAATCTTCTCCAGCAGCGCCGCCTTGTTCACCTGGTAGGGCATCTCGTCCATCACGATGAGCTTCCGCCCCGCCGTGCCGTTCTCGATGTGCACCTTCGCTCGAACCTGGAGCTTGCCCCGCCCGGTCTCGTAGGCGGAGAGCAGCTCGCCGTCCACCGCCAGCACGCCGCCGGTCGGGAAGTCGGGGGCCGGGATGTACTTCATCAGCTCCTCGGTGCTGAGCTTCGGGTTGTCGATCAGCGCCGCCGCGCCGTCGATCACCTCGCCCAGGTTGTGGGGCGGTATGTTGGTGGCCATGCCCACGGCAATGCCGCTGGCGCCGTTGACCAGCAGGTTCGGGTAGCGCCCGGGCAGCAGGTCCGGCTCCTTCTGGGTGTCGTCGAAGTTCAGGTGGAAGTTCACCGTGTCCTTGTCGATGTCCCGGAGCATGACCATCGCCAGCTCCGTCATGCGCGCCTCGGTGTAGCGCATCGCCGCCGGGCTGTCGCCGTCGATGGAGCCGAAGTTGCCGTGGCCGTCCACCAGCCGCTCCCGCATGGCAAAGTCCTGGGCCATGCGCGTCAGCGCATCGTACACGGAGCTGTCGCCGTGGGGATGATACTTGCCCAGGCAGTCGCCGACGATGCGCGCGCACTTCCTGTGGGGCTTGTCGGGGGTGTTGCCCAGCTCGTGCATCGTATAGAGGATGCGCCGCTGCACGGGCTTCAGGCCGTCCTCGACCCTCGGCAGCGCGCGCTCCAGGATCACGTGCTCGGAGTACGGAATCATGGAGTCGTGCATCACGTCCTCCATGGTCTTCTGGATGATCTCCTCCGGGCGGAGCATCTTCGGTTCGTCTTTCTTTCTCGCCATGAATTACACCTCGCCCACGGGCTGGAAGTCGTCCACCTTGTTGAAGTCGGCGTACTCGCTGATGTAGTTCCTGCGGGGCTCCACTTTGTCGCCCATCAGGATCGTCACGCGGCGCTCGACCTCGGCCATGTCCTCGATGGTCACCTGCACGAGCTTGCGGCCGTCGGGGTTCATCGTGGTCTCCCACAGCTGCTCGGGGTTCATCTCGCCCAGGCCCTTGTAGCGGTTGATCTTGGCGCCCGGCATCTCGGCCGAGAGGACCTTCATTTCCTCCTCGTTGTAGGCATACTTGACCGTCTGCCCCTTTTGCAGCTTGAACAGCGGCGGCTGCGCCACATAGACGTAGCCATTGTCGATGAGCGGCCGCATGTAGCGGAAAAAGAAGGTCAGCAGCAGG